>DJCU01000008.1 GCA_002430725.1 Candidatus Gottesmanbacteria bacterium UBA5942 | reverse complement strand
TTCAGCCGGACCAACTGGTGCCACTGGTGAAGCAGGACCATCTGGTTCAACGGGAGTAACTGGTTCAGCTGGACCAACAGGAGCTACTGGTGAAGCAGGACCATCTGGCTCCACAGGGTCAACAGGTTCCACAGGTGCTGCCGGACCAACTGGCTCCACAGGATCAACAGGTTCCACAGGTGCTGCCGGACCAACCGGCTCCACAGGATCAACAGGTGCCACTGGTGAAAACGGCCCATCGGGAGCAACCGGACCAACTGGCGAAATGGGAGCAACAGGTGAACCATTATTTACACAAACAGATAACCTTATCTATCCATACCCAGTCGTTAATCGAAGTATTGCTTTGGGAAGTACGACATTCTCACCAGATGATGACCCATCAACAACTTCTACAACAAGTGCACTGATTTACCTTGATGGAAGCACTGGTGACATTACACTGAGAGATTCATCTGTCGATCGCGACCCTGCTTTTATTCTTGACGCATCAAATACTACGGATACAGATTTCTGGATTGCAAACAACAATGACGCTAATGGCGTAGATGATGATGTATTTCAAATTGGAAAAGGTTTGGTAGTAGGCACGACTCCCCTTCTCACCATGACAAGCGCTGGGTACACCGGACTGGGAACGGCAACTCCCAACGAAATGTTGAGCCTTATTACCAGTACAGTTGTTGATCTTGCAGCATTTTATGACGGAATAAACAATAAAATATTCCAGATAGCGGATGGCGGAGAAATTGCATTTAAACCAGCCGCGTTTGATACGGTAAAGACCTGTAGCGGCGCTTCCTGTGTCTCTGCAGACACCGGTTCATTTACCAATAATACATCTGAAGCAAAAACATCACTTGGTACACCATTTGAAATCCTTCCTGCAGCAGCTGCCGGAGAAGGATCTTTCTATGTCGGACTCGATCATCCGTTTGATACGATGAATATCGACATCGTGACCGCAAATGTTGGTATGTCAGCAATGGCGGTTGAATATTGGGATGGTGCTGCGTGGGCAACCGTCACTCCAACCGATAACACTTCCCTACTGACCACAGACGGAACAATTACATTCACCGCTCCAACAGATTGGACAACAACAACCATAGACAGCGTTGAAAAGTATTATGTGCGTATCAGAAATTCAACAGGTACTATCACCACTGCTCCTACCGCATACTTCGTCTCACCTACGAGCGGAACCCGATTTGCTCTCTACGCTCAAAGCGGAGACACCGATGCAGCAATCTATGTCAACGACAAAGGTAATGTTGGTATAGGCACTAACAGCCCTACCACCAAGTTATCAATTGGAGGGTCTTCATCTGTTATCTCTAATACCACAGGAGATATCACGATAGACGCCGCCTCTGACATCGTTGACTTCTCCGCCGATAGTCTTACGGATATCACTAATATAGATATTGTAGGAAATTTTGGTGTCAACGATGCGACACCCGACTATGACATTGAGATTTCGTCAGCCGCCTCTAGCGATCCGTCATTTGCACTTTCAGATGGAGACATAGCCCATGGATTAACAACGCTTGCACAAACAGACGTCATTCTCCATGTTGCTCCCCTGTCGTCAAGCGCCGGAGGTGCGCAGCTTACTGCTATTACCGAAAGTGATGCACAGGCATTAAGTATTCGTGGTGTAATCGGCTCGACCACTCCCGCAAACTCAACTCCAGCAATCAAAATAATTGGAGGCAAGGCAAATGGAACAAGTATTGGCGACCTCGATGTGGATTCTACCCAAGGCGGTACTAATGCCGAAACGGTATTTCAAATTGCCAACAACGATGACACACCAAGCTTTACCATGTTAGGAAACGGGAACATCGGCATTGGCAATCAAGTCACACCGGTTGCGAAGCTCCATGTTATATCAAACCCGCTCCCCTCGCTCTACACGACTGGTCGCGCAGCTGCCATATTTGACCAATTCGAAAACCAAGATATTATTTCTGCATCTGCTTCAGGTGTTACCAAATTCAGAGTAGAAAATGACGGTGACGTCACTGGTGAACGGTTTGTTGACCTCGGAAACGCTGCAGGAACGTACTATATAGACCCGGCAAATGGTACGACATCCATCATGGTAGACGGGAATATCATTAGTGACGGAGCATTTAGCATCACGTCAAATGGTAACAACAACATCACCATAGGTGCGGGCACCGGCCTCATTATTCTCGGAAATGGTGATCGCAGCGCAGGTGACAGCGCAGAAGTCTGTATAAGCGTAGACGGTAGCACCTGTACTGGACGTATTAATGCAGGTACGTACGATCCTCCATATACAATAAATGGCAACAACTACGCCACCTATCTTGCGGGCATGACCGGTGTTAAAGAAGAAACAACCGGCACAATTACCACCAATGATTATGTTGCCGGTGTTGGCTACCGCGCAGTTATCGACTTTACCACTGAACCAGAAGGCACCGATCTCTGGTTGTTCTCACGCACTACAGATCTTAAAAGAAATGCAGACCAGTTTGTCGTCCTGCTCTCGCCGAGCAGCAACACGAGAGCATGGTATGGATTTGATCGAAATACACTCAAGCTATCTATCTATACATCTCGACCATCAGAGGTTTCATACCGTCTCACTGCTCCCCGCTATGACTGGGAAAACTGGTCTACTACCCGATCTAATGATGACCCGGATGGATTTATCGTGGATTATGATAATGGCTGGTGGTCGTCATCAGGCCCAGATGCCGAAATTATCGATCCGCTTGCTGATCTTGCTATTGAACCAATTGATGCATCGGCATCAGCTTACAGAATACATAATTCTATATCAAACGAAATCATTGAGGACTCTGCTGCATTTGCACGCCTCATGATTGCCAACCTACAGACAGGGCTTATTCAAAGCATAAACGGTCTCTTTGGTCGGGTCGTCGTGACAGAATCAATCACCTCACCGGTAGCTGACATTACCTCATTACGGACAAATAGTATTTCGCCAATCGCAACGGAGTCGGGTACGATTAGCTTTGACCTTAACGAGTCACAAGAAGTAACAATACAAAATACTCAAACCAATGAAGTGGTAACCTCCTTCGATGCCCTCGGAAACGCAACACTATCTGGCACGCTTACCGCAGAAAACATCGATGTCACAGGAGACGCAACTATTACCGGTGATCTTACCAGCGACACTATCACCACGCAGGATGCAACGATTGCTGGTCAACTATTTGCTGATCGCATTGTCACGAGCTTTGGCGATCTCGATACTCGCTTCCAGTCACTTGAGAACTCACTCTCAACCCTTGGTACATCATCAGGTCAACTAACTCCCCCGCCATCCTCATCACCTTCCCTTGGGAATGCAGTAATCGTTAATGACGGAAATGTGACCGTCAATACTGACTTATTTGTCCTCGGAGACACATTACTTTCAAGTACCGCAATCACCGGCTCGCTCTTAATTGACGGCATCATACGATTTGCAGAAAACGTTATCGAAACAATTGGCGAAACCCTCTATATCCAGAAAAACAAACTGGCAAATGTTGATATCCTCAATGGCACTATCCTTGTCGATATCTACAACCGCATATTTATGCGGGGCAACCTCGCAGTCTCAGGTGATACCACCGTTGGCGGTGTATTAGGAATCGGCACTATTTCTCCAGTAACTGGAGGCGATCTGACAATTAACCTGAGTAACGAAATCCCCAACCCATTCTTGGAAGAACAGGCTACCCCCTCATCCAGCTTTGCTGATCTGGTCATCAAAGGAGTAAACAACGAAACCGTTGCTGTCATCGATGCTTCAGGCAGCGCGACATTTGCAGGGAGTGTTGCTGCAAATAGCCTCATCGCATCCGGATCAGCAACGGTAAATAAACTTAATATCAGCCTCGACACCACTACTTCATCAAGTGAGTCTGCGATACCGACCAACACAGTTGGCTCGAACATACTTCCGGCCAATTTCAGCGAGGTCACCGTACTTTCAAGTCAGGTTGCAGCTGACTCGCTCGTCTACCTCACCCCACTTTCAAGCACTGGCAATCAGGTATTGTATGTCAAAGAAAAACTGCCAGGGGTTGGGTTTATTGTCGCCATAGACACTGCGCTCACAACACCTATAAACTTTAACTGGTGGATTATTAACTAATATGAAACATTCACATCATATACGCCACACATCAGTAAAAATGCTTAAATGGGTGAAGCACATGATGACAAAACGTCATGTGTTGGTATATATCATCGCTGTTATCGCAATCCCACTCGTGGCTTTTCCCTTTATCCGGTCATTCACTCATTCTCCCAACTCGGTCGTAAAAAAATCGTTACTCTCTGATCAATTTACTATCCGGCACAACGAAGGTCTTACCACCCAGCTGGAAGCGAAAAAACAAGCAGTCTCTCTTTCAGTATCTCGAGGAGTATCAAAAGCAACATTTGCTATGGCAGTTACCGCTGCGGACACAAAACATAATGCGAAAGAAGTAAACTACACCACAGAAGAAGGGTTAGGTATACGATACCAATCACTTCCAAACGGTATCAAAGAAGAAATTATCCTCAGTAAACCTCAAGGGAGAAATACGTTTCTTTCTACGCTGTCGGTCACCAACGCACGACCAGTTGTCACTCCAGAAGGACAAATCGTGTTTGTCGATCAACATGGAGAGTATCAATTTCATGTCATGCAGCCATTCGCTGTAGACGCAAATGGCGCGGTTACGCGAAACATCAGATACCGCCTGACAGACAATGCGAGTGCCTACAAAAAAATATCAAAAGATATAAATAAGTATACTTATATATCACAACAACTTCTCGGACCTGTCACAAAACCAGCAGGATCAGGAATAGCGGAGCGCTCCTATATGCTCGTGCTCGACATGGATCCATCATGGCTATCTGATCCTGCACGAGCGTACCCCATTACCATAGACCCCACGGTTGTCCACGATACATCGAGCGAATTTGCGACCGGACAAATGAACAGACTAAAAGACACAGGTTCAGGGTCGTCACCTGTTTTAGAAACCCCCAACCAACCGCACGTTGCAGACAGCAATACTATTGCGCTTTGGCACCTTGATGAATCGGCTGACAATAGTTGCTCTGGAGGTCAAGACATGTGTGATACAAGCGGCAACGGACGCCACGGAGTGGCAACCGGCACAACCATCGACACCAGCACTCCGAAAGTGGGATCAGCATCGCGCACATTTAATGGCACAAGTGATTACATCGAGGTAAGCAGCCCATCGCTTCCCACAGGCGACTTTACCTACGAAGCCTGGGTCAAGCCTGACACGACAACGGACGAGATGATCTTCATGGCAACAGACGGCAGTGGAGGTAACGAACTCTATATTCATATCACATCCAACGTCATCAACGTTGCAACCAACGCCCTCGTCCGGCTTGCATCAACTCGCACAATTACCACAGACTGGCAACATATTGCGGTAACACGATCAGGCTCCGTCATATTACTCTACATCAATGGCATTGTTGATACGGTCGTAGGAAATGATGCGGCACCCATGAGCTTCAGTACGTGCGGATTACTCATTGGTACGGACGCTGATACAACCTGTAACGGGACGCTTGGCAACTGGTTTGACGGAGAAATTGATGAAATCCGCATAAGCGGAGTGGCCAAGTCGCCCGAAGAAATTATGCTCGCAGCAAGTAGACGACCATATAGCACCTACACGTCTGATGTCATTGATCTCACCAGTGGCACGTCAACCCTTATGCAATGGAATTCATTCTCTTGGAATGAGCTGGGTGTCGCCACCGGTGATGGTGAAACGCTCAATGATACAACGAGCCTTGTTGCCCAGTGGAATTTCAATGAAACAAGCGGAACGACTGCAGACAACGCGGCAGGCTCCTGCGGAGCATCGTGCGATGGGACACTCACCGGCTTCAGTGAAACAGGAAGCCAGGATGCCGCAGCAGGATCAGGTTGGACTGCAGCCAATAAACGATGGGGAGCGGGAGCAGTGATGTTTAACGGCTCTTCAGATTATATAACCTGCGCAGACGGAACATGCGGAGGAACAAGTAATTTGGATATAGGATCACGAAATTGGTCTGTCAGCGCGTGGGTCAAAACAACTAATACTGCACGGCAAATGATCCTTGCGAAAGGTGCTGCGACAGGACAGTATTCATATAGCTTTGAAACGGGGCTTAATGTTGCCGGATACGCAAACTTTATCCTCCTTAACACTTCGGATACCGGGTATATGGTTGCCCAAAGTAATAAACCGGTTAATGACGGTCTGTGGCATTATCTAACGGGAACGTATGACGGCACAACTATCAGTCTTTATGTTGATGGCGTATTATCGGGCTCATCAACAACCAAAACAGGTACTCAGGTAACCGATTCAACCGGCCCATTTTATATCGGCAATAGAGGGTCGAGCCTCTATTGGAACGGAACGATTGATGCAGTGTCGGTGTACGCACGCGCTCTTACGGCATCTGAAATCCTTTCTAACTACAACGCCGGCAATGTCGAGCTGCAAACCCGGGTGGGTGCCGACAGCTCCCCTGATGACGGCAGCTGGGAAGCATGGCGACCAATTACCGGAGAGACAGCAATCAACGCCTACGACAGCACGTATCTTTCTGACACTGCAGAAGCCAATCTTGTCTCCTACTGGCCAATGGATGAAACTGCCGACAATACCTGCACTGGCGGCACCAACGACACTTGCGACCAAACGGGAGTAAACGATGGAGCTGCAAGCAACGCAATAATTACCGATGGCGCTTTTGGCAACGGACGACAATTCAACGGTACGAGCAGTTACATAAGTGTTGCAGATGATGCATCGCTCCAGCTTGCCGACCCGCTTACCGTAGAGGCGTGGTTTAAAATCGCGGCAATACCATCTGCATTTCAATGTCTTGTGCGGAAAGATACGGCAACTGGCACGAGAGCCCTGTATTCGATCGGTGTGGATACCAATGGAAAGTTTGTTGGCCAATACTACAACACAACTTCCAACATAGCACCAGTAAGCACCAGCGTTGTTACCGACAACCAATGGCATCATGGTGTTATGACGATATTGGGAACAACAGTTTCAACCTATCTTGATGGTGAATTCCATGCATCGGGGACAATTACCGGCACGCAAATTGCTCCCAATGGTGAACTCGATATCGGCGCCTGTCCGCCATATGTCGGTCCGGTGGGACGCGGCAACTATTTTGGTGGCTCTATTGATGAAGTGAGGATATATGATACAGCGCTATCGGCAAATACTATCCGGGAAAAATATCTTGCCGGTTCTACCAACCCAAATACGATGCACCCATCAACGGATACGGTGATAAAAACAGAGGGAACAGCCGCACAGAAAATACAAACCGGTCAGCTCCCCATCGATGCGGCAACGGTAGGCTACTGGCCGATGGATGAAACGGATGGGACTGGGGCGTACATCCATGATCTGAGTACCAATGCCAATCATGGGACTCCAACCGGCACAACGAGTGGTAAAGGAGCGGTAAAAACCGCACGAAATTTTGACGGGACGGACGACGTGGTCGATATCGGAGATGTCACAATCCTTGATGGGGCAACGCAAGGAACCATATCAGTCTGGATCAATCCCGATACGCTTCCGAGCGCCTCAGATCACAATAGTATTGTGGCAAAAGCTGATTACACCGCTGCGGGCAATGCATTCTTTATTCGCTTGAACGGAGGAGAAGGAATCCGATTTGCCGTACGGGATGCTTCCAATAACCAAATTAGCTGTGACGCAGGTTTTCTCCCAAATGCCGGTACTTGGACTCATATCTATGCCACGTTCGACACGAGCGATACGTGTTACCTCTATGTCAACGGTCGACTGGAGGGTCAATTCGCAAGCACATCTTTTACGAACGTACAAAACACGACGACCACCCTCAAAATCGGTGCCAGCAACTATGCATCGGAACTCTTTTTTGACGGCAGAATCGATGAAGTGGTGATACGAAATGTCGCAGGAACCGCTCTGGAAGCCGCCGAAGCATACCGGGCAGGACGCGATCACACAATATCTACAACTCTATCGTCTACCGACCTTTCCACCAAAACGAGTCTCCCGTTTGCAATTGCTGCAGACAAACCTGGCACATATATGTCTGCTACCATGGGCGAATCCGGATTTGCAAACTATCAGCCCGATAACAATACAGTCGCTTTATGGCACCTGGACGAGCAACATCCGATTGCTGATGATACATTTCCCGGCACAACGATTAATGCCCAAAAATGGGCGGAAACCGATCCCAATGCAAACAAAATCGCCCAAAATAACGGTATTGTCCTCACTGCAGGTGCAGCTGCGGCATGGGATTCTGCAATAGTGTCTCAGGCGCGGTACACCAGAACAATAGGTCAGACAATTTATGCCCGGTTTCTTACCGGTGCAAGTGTCGCTGCCCCCAACCACATGATGATCGGCTTTGCGACAGACACAACTGCAACACCCTCTTATACGAATATAAACCACGCGTTGTATTTTAACGCGGGATCGTTCTATGTCTACCAAAATGGAGCTCAAACCGGAGGACCATACGGTTCCGGTTATGCCGCAAATACTCGATATGAGATTAAAATAACCCTCACCACCGCTAACACCGCAAGCTATTCTATCCGAGGCGGCGCGTACACCAACTGGACAACGCTTCTTGCCGCTGATTCGTCTGTTTCCAATACCCCGATGCGCGTCCAGGTAGCCCAATATCAGCACACCGGCACATTCGAAGAAATTTCCGTCATCCCCGCGTATTCGCTCCAGGATGCCACAGGAAACAACCGAAACGCAATAACGGTGGGAGTCACTCATACTGCAGGGAAAATCGGAGGCGCAAAAGCATTTAATGGCGCATACGATAGTATAAACCTCGGATCTATCACGCAAGTCGACAACCTTACGGATATGACCGCAGACGCATGGGTATACCCAACTGCACAAGCGGCTTCAACTCACTATCGGGTATTCAGTAAACAACACGTTCTCTATGTGGGTCAGTATGGCGCTCAAGTATCGTTCTATATTGGATCAGGAGCCGCATGGACAATATCCGATGTTACCGGTGGTGCGCTCCCCCTTAATCAATGGAGTCATGTCGCATGGGTAAAGTCCGGCACCTCCTACTACATCTATATTAATGGTGTTCTCGTCAAATCCGGCACTGGGGCACCTGCTACCATGGCAACCAATAGTAATACGACCTATATCGGTACCTATGACGGCATCTCCCAAAATTGGTCGGGCAATATCGATGAAGTACGATTAAGCAATGTTGCCCGCTCCGCAGATGAAATCCGTCAAGCGTACGAAGCGGGACTACGAACACATCCCATTACCATCGATTTTGCAGCTCTTCTAGATAGCGGAAACCTGATTGCTGACAGCGATGATACCAGCTTCACTGTTGATGCAACAAGCTACGGTCTCACGAGTAAAGGAAGCGGACTCTATCTCGGTGACAAAGTCATCGTCCGCGAAAACTATGACGGCACTGAGTACATCGCACAGGGTACAGTAACAGCAATGACAACAAGCACCGGAGCTACAACTGTCGCATCGTGGGACACGGGAAGCACCTTCCCCTCTGGTGGATTTACCGCAAACGCATCGGTATTTAAGTGGCAACGCGAATACTGGAATATTACCGAGCCGCTTGTATCACACCTCAATGCAACAACACTGATGACATTGAGGCTTACTGACAATACGGAGGGTCGCACTATCTGGATAGATGATCTACGCAGCGCAGGTGATTATCTCACCACCCCTGGCAATTCCACGATCACCAGTTCAACTGGCAACCGTTACTTTCAGTACCGCGCTATCCTCCACTCTTCCGATGAAGCAGTTTCTTCACAACTAACATCGGTAACCCTCGACTACCGCACCAATGTCGCACCGTCAGTGCCGACAACTATTCTTACTGAAGGGGCAACAAATCCGACAGGGGTCATCGATACAACTCCTGAATTTTCCGCGATATATGTAGACACCGACAGCGGTGACATCGCGAACAAATACCGCATACAGGTCGATGACAACAGTAATTTTTCATCAGTCTTATGGGATTCGGGTGCTTCGGGAACCAGTATTACCGATTGCACTGCTGGCAACCGATGCGCAGATATTTCCTATGCCGGAAGTGCACTGTCACAAGGAACGACCTATTATGTCCGGTTCGCATTTTGGGATGACGACAACACTGAAGGAGAATGGTCATCGGAAACCGCATCATTTACCATGAACGCAGCACAAGCAGCCCCAACGTTAGACAGTCCTACTGACGAAGCAACAAATCGAACGCTTACCCTTAATCTCAAAACAACAGGAACAGACGCAGATGGCGATTACCTCCGCTACAAAATTGAGCTATGCACCAACGTTGGCATGACCGCTAACTGCCAAACTTTTGATCAAACCAGCTCGCAAACTGGCTGGAGCGGTCAAAATACACAAACCAGCACTGCTTATACATCAGGCACTCAAGCAACCTACACTATCCAGACACCGCTTACGGTGAGCACCACATATTATTGGCGTAGCTACAGTATTGATCCAGCGGGCACAAACACGTGGTCTCCTACCCAGGGCACTCCCTTTTCATTCACAACAACGGATGGAACTACCAATTTTAATCTCGAGGGTATCAATCTAGAAGGGATAAACATAAATTAATCTATTGACAAACACACTCCACAGTGATGTACTTAAAAAGTATTGAGTGTTTCCTGCCATGAAATCATCTTCGAAAAAGGCTACTAACGGTCAAGTTACCTCAGCAATTATTGCTATCGCAGTTATTATCGGCGCCACCGCTTTTGCATGGTACTGGATAGAAAATAAATCTACCCTTCAACAAGAAACGCAAACGCAGGAACTATCTCAGGGCGAGCCCACACCAATCCCAACACCGACACCAACGCCAACCAAATTAATCCATGGTAAAGATACTTACTCTGTCGGTGGTGGTGGCAGCACGGGGCCTTCGATATCCGAGGTCAGCTTTGACCCACTTGATCCGGCAATTGGTGGAACACAGATTATTACTGTCAAAATATCAGATACCTCTCCGGTTACATCCGCGCAAGTAAATGTACGTACTGATACCAAAACAACACCGGTAAAACTTACTCGAATAAGTGGAACAGATTTAGGTGGTATATGGGAAGGACGATGGGTTATTCCGGAATCATATCTTTATAACTATATTCCGACAGTAGTCGCAACATCTGATAGAGGTGAAACAAGCATACCGATTACTATAAGGGAAAGAAAATGAAAAAAATGACGTATACAATCAGTGCAATAGTTCTTTTTCTTGTATCATTGCATATAACTGCAGGCCACGTATCAGCAGCGTGTAATTGGACTTTGGGAAGCGGAGCAATTACCGCAACCACCTGCGGCATTGATGGTCAATCAACTGAAGCATACGACTACTCAGTCGGCGCAGATGATGCGACAAATGGTACAACACTTACCGTACCGGCAGGTGTCACTGTGACATTAAATGGTGGCGCAACTGAAACGCCTACCACACTTTTTATCGGTAGTATCTCTACTCCAGAAACACAGGGGCAGGAAGGGACCGGTATAATTGTTGCAAGTCAAAGCAATGTCACCATACGGGCAAACACAAAATGCTATGTCTATGACGGTGATGGTGATACATATGCCGTAAACCCTAATGCGTGTAACACAACCGGTGGAACTGGATATATCCGAAAAAACAAACTGACATCAACAACCCCCGACTGCTCTGATGGCAATGCCAACGCGAAACCCGGACAAACATCGTATCTTCCCGGTTCATTTACCAATGTTATCAATGCAAGCCTCGACAATGACTGGAACTGTGATGGAGTCGAAACCAAGGCATACACTCGTCTCTATACCTGCACCGCTTGTACTAATGGAAGTGGATATGCAAGCTATCAGGCTGGCGTATCAGGCTCAACTAATCAGGATCCGGCAAATACAGGATGGCTCACCACCATCCCCGATTGCAATGTTTCAGCTACCCGCTATACCGTCACCAACCTTACGTGTAGAGATCCGGCAGTGGCAAACTGCTCTACATCGGTAACCACCGCAGCGCTTACCCAAACGTGCCGCTAATACAACCACTTATTCCCGAGTGAAGTTACCTATGTTCGATGTGCATAATCATGTACCCCTTTCATGGCATAGGCATTCACTATACGAAGCAAAAGACTTACAAACACGTACGTTAAGCTAGTGGTGAGTCACATATGGAGTACGTAGAAGAAGCGATGAGGGCAGTAGTAATGATGCTGCCTCACGTACATTAGTACGGAATAAACGCCCCCCTCCTTTACATGCTTAGAGTATTATTCTGAACACACCGCGTAATCTGCTCCGGACAACACACTTCCTGCCCTCACACACGCAGCGCTGCAGCGACCCTGCGAAGACGTTATGTCTCCATCAGATACGTTTTCTAATGACACTTTGATACAAAAATCTGCGCTACTTGAATAATACGACATGCCTGTCCCCAACTCTCCCGGAAAATTTGTCATATATACTGTATCGCATCCGGTAGTCGCACCCGCGGCAAAATCAACACTACACCCAGCAGGACAAAGTGTTTCACCATCAGTACCGCAACCAGCTATATAATTTGTTACCCCTGTGCCATTGGCTGCCGGAGGAAATACTTTGTAGTCATTGTAATAAAGTTGCACCGCTGTTTTTAACTGGCTCAACTCACCTTTCCTTCGCGCATCTCTTGCCCGAGTTCTCGCTCCCAAGAAGTTTGGCAAGGCAAGCCCAATAATGGTCGCAATCACCGCGATGGCCACTAACAATTCTATGAGGCTAAAACCGTATGGTTTGTTACTTTGTTTACTATTAAGCATCATTGATTTCATGTTTGATATATTTAGGGAGTTGTATTGCCGCTACTTATGCCATACGTGCATGCTACCGTACTATCAACTGAACAATCAGTACCCGAGTACCCTGACTGGTTCACATAATCACCTTCATCCAGTGTATTTTCTAGTTTAGCATAAATTCTGTACGTATCAGTTCCTGCCTGATAATAATATGTCTGACTACTTAATGGGTCTTCTGGAATAAGCACCATATACAGTGTTCCGTTGGTGTCTTTGAATTGCCCACCCCAACTACACACCTGAATATCACCGCATCCTGGGCTCGCACAACAGCCCACCATCTCACCTGCGGCATTACTGGAAGGATATCGACCTTTATCACTATAATACGTCTCGAGAGCGGTCGTAATATTACGCAAGTCATTTTTTCTCCGATTGTCGCGACCTCTACGTGAGCTTGATGCGTATGTACCTGTTGCGATAGCCACAAGCACTGACAATATCACCATAACAATCAGAAGCTCCATGAGGGTAAACCCTTCGCGGTTACGAAATTTTTTCATCATATCTTTTATAGTATAACCAATTATCATGTTATTGCGCACACCAATAACTGACGCTTCCGCATAACCCCTGACAATCAGACTCTGCAAATGATCGTGGACATCCATAAGAAGCTGGATCACCAACATTATTACATGTCCCTGAGCTAACAACTTGACCACCCGACAACGTGCCCGGACGACAAGCATACGGCCCATCATACGCAGGCGTAGGAGTTAACGATGGTGTTGGCGTCGTGCCAGGAATAAATCCAGGAGCTGTTACGGTAGTGCCAGTCGCAAGGCAGTAATTCCAATACGCGCCCCATCCGCACCCTTCCTCTGCGTGACAACCAAGGGTTGTAATATCGGGATCAGCCCAATCTTGTAGCTTCGTACACACACGATTTCCTAAACACACATTTGTTTCACTGTCAGGTTGATATAAGTATGGCTCCTGTGTCGTGGGATCGCAGGGAATTTTTTCTAAATACGGACTTAGTTCATTTCCTTCGCAATTATTGAGCACCTCAACAGAGGGATAACAATTGTTGTCATTGTAGTACTCCTCAAATGCACGCCGTATATTAGCAACATCAGTTTTTCGCTGTGCATCCTGCGCACGAAAAACATTTCGCTTCCAATTTATCAATAAAAACATAATCGCAAGGATTGCGATAATGACAACTACTATGAGTAGCTCCGCAAGTGTCCATCCTGCCTGAGGTGATCGGCGGGATAACTTTACGAGATGGGCAGACAACATCCGTTTCATCACAAATACCTTTCGTCAACTAGTATGGCAAAACAACAAGACAAACACAATGAGACACACACTCACTTATGGTACACTACGCACATAATTATCATAATTCGATCACTATGAGCCCCTTTTTCGTTTTCTTCTTTCTTTCATTTTTCTTGCCTCACGATAAAACACTTTTCCTTGAATTTTATTGGGCAATCGCGCTACTTTTTCTTGTAGGTTTTCGCATAGTTACCAACAAAAAAGCTTTCGTACTACCCCGCACATTACTACTGCTGTGGGGTGCAACAATACTTGCATTCCTTATAACGGCCGCGAATTCACGAAGTATTGCAAGTTCACTTGTTTCTATTGTTCGATTTATCGAAGGATCAGTCATATTTTTCCTTGCTATAGATGACCGCTCGTACCACAAAAGCACGCCCACATTTACTCACGGATTACGTACCGCAGGAAATGCGATACTCATTATTTTTCTCCTGCTCCTCATATTCCCTGTTTTTTCACAGTATCTTCCTGTATATAACGGAATACTTGCGACAAGCGGACACCA
This sequence comes from Candidatus Gottesmanbacteria bacterium UBA5942, assembly GCA_002430725.1. GTDB lineage: Bacteria > Patescibacteriota > Microgenomatia > UBA10105 > UBA927 > UBA927. The sequence continues at coordinate 50,956 of DJCU01000008.1, read as the reverse complement.
TCCTGTCGCATACCTCCTGATCGCCCTACTCCCTGTAATGCTGCTACTCGCCCACCCAAAAACAATCAAAATGTATATGCAAAACCTTCTTGTATTTATTGCGCTTATCCTCAGTGCGGCAAGAGGATCTTGGATTGTTGCAACAGCATTTTTTATATTTCGCGCCACGCAAATAAAACACTTCTCTCATCAGTTTTTTACCTTTGTGCTACTCGGAATATGTATCACCTCTTTTTCCGCCATGTTTTGGCTGTCGTTATTACCATACGAACAAAAACTAGAGCTAACAAGCGGGTATCCGCAACTTCGCTTTTTTCTCAAAGAAAGCAATCATTCATTACGGTTTTCCTATATAGAGGATGCGATAAACGCACTACAAGACAGGCCAATACTAGGACATGGGCCTGGTACGTTTCATCTTATCTCCCGACAGTATGCGATATCACAAGACACGTACACGAGCTATACTCACTCACTCCCTTTTGAAACGCTAGCAGAAAACGGTATCATCGGCTCACTTCCCATCGCAATACTATTTAGCACCGTCTTTTTTTCTTTACTTTCTGTCTCACAAACATCAAAAAATATGTCACACGTTGCGCTTGCTTGGGCGAGCATACTCCTTCTTGGCTACAGCACAATAGAAACAGCCCTCAACAATCTCTCTATGTGGATGTTATTCTGGGCAATGAGCGGTCATGTAATCCCGCATACGACACGAGCAACGCAAAAGTTAAGAGAGATAGTGTCTATCATTGTTTGTCTTCTATTAGCGGCTTTTGTAATCAGCTATGCGACTGTACACCTATTCTCGGGCAACCTCACTCTCACCCAATCAATTCGGATTGCCCCGTATTTCAAAAACAATATCTTACGAGCGATCAATGAAGCTACCCCTCAAGAAACGAAAAAAATTACTCCCATCATTCTTGGGTGGTATGATCAGGATCCTGATATATATTACGCCCTCGCTCATTCAGACGGTTCTCTTGCTGCTAAAAAATACTATGAGAAAGCACTCACCTATCACCCGTATAACAATGGATATCTCAAAGAATATCTCATGCTATTAATGAATAATAATGAAAAAGATCACATTGGCGTCACAATATGCAAATTTTCTCAATCAGACCATGCACTATTACCGGACAAACTCTGTCCGTATCTTCAAAGTGATGCGTTTTCTCGCTACACGAACACTGGCGCGCTTTATTCAGTGCTTGATCACCTCGAAGGAACGGATGGTAAAGCAAAATTTTATTTTTTCTTAGGGCTTTCGGTATATAGAGTACAAAAAGACATAGCAGGCACTACTCTCCTATGGGAAACTGCGCGCAATATCGCTCCCGAATGGGGTTTCTATCACCTTGAACTCGCCAGCGCGTATTATTTCTGGTACAAGGATGAAGCGAGGGCAAATGCTGCGCTCGCGGTATGCGAACAAAATGCGTATGCAAAAATAGGATGCAGGAATGCGGTATCCGATCTTACCGATCTCATCGAACCCGGGCTGCGCGCGCCTGACATTATCGCAATTCCAACAATACTTCCCCAATGAAACTCCCTACACTTTCCATTATTACCGTTACCAAAAATAGATCAGCGCTTCTTAAAATTGCACTTACGTCACTTATTGGTCAATGTAGAACGAATGATGAAATAATTGTCGTAGACGCCTCAACTGATGACACGCCTCACATTGTCGCAAAACTCGCTAAAAAACTTCCTATTGTATATGTCCGCTATCTCAAAAAAGGGTATCCAGCCTTTTATAATGAAGCAGCCAGACGCGCCAAGGGTGATATTCTGGTATTTTTTGACGATGACTGCAAAGCCTCAAAAACATTCCTTGCTCGTATAAGACGCGCACACATGAAACACCCTAACGCAGTTATTCAAGGGTTTACACACAGTATCCCCCGCGGTAACGTCTACGTTGATATTATGGGTGATCACTACAAAAATTGGCTTGCGGCTATGTCGCTTTCAAAAAACACGCTCAAATCTTTTGATAGCAAAAACGCCTCCATGCCAAGGGCATTGTTTTGGAAACACCGCGGACTATCGCCTCGCATGCACCGTGGAAGCGAAGATATTGAACTCGGACTGCGGCTTCGGAGAGCAGGAATTACCATCTATCTCGACCGATCTATTATCGCGTCCCACCACGAGCGAACGACACTCCAAAGCTTTCTTAGGCAGCATCAGCGGTTTGCTGAAAGCGAAGGCTATCTCGACAACATTCTCCCCCGCGGAGAACGCCTTGGCGTTATTCCCGCCAAAAAACTTCTGCTCCATATACAAAGTTTTTCCCAAAGAGAAATACGATTTATACGTCATGGTAAGTGGAAAGAGGCATTTGGTCATATATTTCTCTACATAGCACTTGCATGTATCAGAATTTGGGGGTACGCTAGGCATCGATGAAGCCAGTCATTGGTATTATTACGTCAAAAGGCGGTCACGTATACCAGATGTATCGGCTAAAGCCCTGGTGGAGTAAGTATGACCATTTTTGGGTAACGTTTTCCGGTGAAGATGTTGCCTCACTGCTCAAAAAAGAACGGGTTTATTATGGTTATTACCCGGAAACGAGGCATATCTATAATGCTATCCGTCACATCAGGCTTGCATGGCAAATCCTGAGAGCCGAACGCCCAACGCTCCTTATTAGCTGCGGCGCCGGTATAGCGCCTCCATTTTTTATTATCGGTAAACTCCTTGGCATAAAAACCGTATTTATCGAAGTGTTTGACCTCGTAAAAACTTCAAGCCTTACTGGTCGCCTTGTATCACCATTTGTCGATCATATACTTGTGCAGCATCCTACCCAAAAAAAATTCTATCCGCGCGCGAAGTACAAAGGAGCGATATTATGATACTAATAACAGTTGGCTCCACACTATTTCCATTCCAACGGATGACGACTTTGGTCGAGCATCTTATTCATATTCGCCCGACAAATGAAAAAATCATATTTCAATACGGACATACACCACCACACTTTCTCGATCCTGAAATAGAACCCCACGCGTTCATACCGCATCGAAAACTTATGCAATACATGAAGCTCGCACGAGTGATTATTTGCCATGGTGGACCAGCAACAATATACCAAGCGCTTTCATTTGGAAAAATTCCCTGGGTGCTCCCACGACAAAAGCACTACGGAGAACACCTTAATGACCATCAGGTTGATTTTGCGACATTTATGGCAAATCACCACCTTATCCGCATCGTCACCCCCAAAACACCGCTTATAAAAATTATGACAGCCACAAGCAGCATCGACCCGATACAAAAGAAAAATCCGGCACTCATTCGCTATCTCGACATATTAGCTCGTCAGAGCGGATAGCCTCCTCTATCGCACTCCCTTGGCAACAAACAGATGATATACTCAATTGTCAGGCGGGAATGAGCCTGCTATTCTCGTTCCAGCGTTATTATGGTTAACACGAAATCTCCATTACCCAAAAGCGCATTTATTTCCGTCACCCTCCTTTGTAATTCTCGTTGTATCCACTGTGACATCTGGAAAAATCGTGGACTCGATTTTTTGCCAGTGACAATATATAAAAAATTGCCCACATCACTCGAAATGGTCGATATCACCGGTGGCGAACCATTTTTACGAAACGATATTCCTGAAATTGTCGGAATAATCCGAAAACGTTGTCCCAAAGCGAGAATACTTATTACCACTAATGGCTTCTTACCTTCAAAAATCAAAAAATATGCGCCGGCTATCGTAAAAAACGATCCTGCCATCGCATTTCGACTTTCTCTCGATGGTTGGGGGGCTACCCATGAAAAAGTTCGAGGCATACCGCAAGCGTTTGAAAAAGTTATGCAATCAGTGGCAATCCTCAAGGAAGCAGGGGTAAAAGATATTGGCCTTACGTTTACTCTCATGGGTATCAACCAACACGAACTTAAAGCTGTCTATGCCCACTGTAAAAAAGAAAACCTCGCCTTTTCACTCAATGTCGTTCACGATTCGCCTATCTATTTTGGCAAAGGAAAAGTATCGTTGCAGCCAAAACCCCGCAGTGTCAAAAAAGAGTTTGATTATTTATTTTCTGAACAGATGAAAAGTATCAATCCCAAAAATTGGGGCAAGGCATGGTTTAATCGGTATTCGTATGAATATATGCTACACCATCGCCGCCCACTCCCTTGTGGTGCAGGAGAAAATTTCTTCTACATGGATCCATTTGCCAATATATTTATGTGTCAAATTAAAAATTGGCCAATTGGCAACTTACGAAAACAATCATTTGAACAAATATGGTATTCAAAACCTAAACAACAATTTCTCCCGGCAGCGCATGCCTGTAATGACTGTTGGATAGTGTGCACCGCAAAAGACGCTATCAAAAAAAATAAACTCAAAGTTGGAGCAGATATTGTGTCGCTTATTACCACCGGTAAACCCCTGTTATCAGCTCGAGAGCCATGAATAAACCGCCAACTATCAGTGTTATTATCCTTACCAGCGATCGCCCACACCTATTAGAAAAGGCACTTACCTCAATTCACAAACAGAAAACACAACCTATTGAAGTCGTCATAGTAGACGGATCAACCCAACTTCACAAACAAACGGTTGCGGTCATCAAGTCACACACCAACACACTCCATATCATCAAAAGAAATACGAAACACTCTATTCCTTATGGACGTACACTTGGGGCAAAAACAGCACATGGAGATATTGTCGTTTACTTGGATGATGACTGCGTTGCAGACCGCAAGTACCTAGCAAAGTTTCAAAAACATTTCCAAAGAGACCCTACTCTTACTGCGGTTATTGGGCGCATAACAAACTCACACGAAGACAATATATACGCGGCAACTCAATTTGCCTACTACCAGCGAGGATTAAATCATTTTTTTCCCGGACTAAAACGAGCCGTTCCCCTTCTCTGGGGTAGAATACTCGATTGTGAAGTCATGGGTATCAGACGATCTACCCTTCTTTCCTTTGGATTTCCCGAACGACACCGTAGATACCGAAATGACGATGTAGAGCTCGGCCTTCGTCTCGTACAAGCAGGAAAAACAATTTATTTTGACCCTACCATTATCGCGCATGCAACCCCAAGAGTTTCGTTTGGCCCACTATGGACTGCAGCGTTCTGGAATGGGTATTCTGATGCATGTACCATAGATGAGTATAAAGTAGATTTACGGGCATCCCCATACCCAACATTTTTCCCTGTATGGTTTATCAAGGAGATTTGCTCGGCACAGAGATTTCCTATACTCCAGCAGTTCTATTATGGGCTACTTCTCATCATCTTTCCTACCGTTTCACGCATCGGTAAACTTTGGTATCATGTGGTCAAATTCTATGAATATCGCCATCATAAATGACACATTTGACGATTTCGGTGGAGCAGAACGAGTAACGCTCACCATGCTTGAAATGTTCCCCAAGGCGGTTTGCATCACGTCATTTGCGGAAAAATGGGTGGTGCAGAATTTTTTAGCCAGACAAACATTTGTGCTTCAGACACGATGGCAAATTCTATCACTGATCTCTACCCACCGTTCCCTGATGCAGGTTATGGCTCCATATCTGTGGGGGAAAATAGACTTATCTCGCTATGATTTGGTCCTTTCCAGTGCCTGCACCCTGATGTGTAACATGATCAATGCCCCTCATAGTGTACATATTCAGTATATCCATACAATTCCCAAATCACTATTTGGACTACTACCAAAGACTCCCTTGATGCGATTGACTCATTATGACCAATACATCGCACCTAAATATCGCCAGGCAATTACCAATACTCCGTTTATTCTGACGAGCTCCCGACACATGCAACAAACGATACGGAGACTATTTGGTATTCACGCGCACATCCTCCCTCCCCCTGTACAAATCCCTACGGTATTACCCAAGCGCAGTAAACCGGAGTTTTTCCTCTGTGTATCTCGGCTAGACCGCGATAAACACCTAGAACTCGCAGTAAAAGCGTGTACAAAGCTTGGTGTCCCGCTTCGCATTGTGGGTGTCACCAATGAGCCCAGATACGAACAATTCCTGCGGGAGATTGCTGGCCCGACCGTTCAGTTTCTTGGTTTCAAATCCGATAAAGAAATCAGAACACTGTATCAAAGCACCATCGCATTTCTTTTTCCATCAAAAAAGGAGGATTTCGGCATTGCACCACTGGAAGCATTAGCACATGGTGTTCCAGTGATCGCTTACTATGGCGGCGGCCCGAAAGAGACACTGAAAGATGGAGTTACCGGAGTATTTTTTCGTAAGCACACAGTAAAAAGCCTGATGACCGCCATACAACGGATATCGCACATGCAGTTTTCATCAACGCGACTATATCGGCATGCGAAACAATACAGCAAACAAGTATTTCGCAAGAGGCTTGCCACTTACATCCAGGCAGCGATAAAAAATCAGCGCGCAAAACACTCCCCTAATACACCTCACACATAAACTCGAATGAGCGGCGTATGTGTAATTCTGCGAATTAAGGCGACTCAACGGAGACAATCTCTACAATCCTCGGCTCTACGGTAATGTTTTTGAGAAAAAGTGGCACTGGCAAGTTTACCTGCAAAGGAATGGTATCCAAATAATACAGCTGACCATCAATCTCCTGTGCTGCGACACGGATAGTAAGAAAAATATCAACTTTCCGAGGGTGCTGCCGCTCAAAAATATTTCCGTATTGATCGCCGACAATAATCGAGGCAGGACGCACTGTTTTCTCCAACACCTCCGCGAGTACAAAACCGTCAGAATCCGTAGCTTTTTCCCCGACAGTTATCGCGTCTGCTACGTACGGATCAACACCGGTCGTTTCGTTGAAGGGCTCGTAGAGAAACGGGTTCTCCAGCTTTACTTGTGTCTTCAGGGTCACATAATAAGGAGGAGGTGATTCTTTTGCAGGCACCATCACCAAAACACCGTTCACAATAGTTGACTGGATCGTTACGCGCAGCCAATCGCTTGCCTGTAAAACGGTTCCTTGAAACCGGTATTGTTTTTTTTGTTTGTTATATTGCGCGCGGAGTCTCAGCGTGACATAGACGGTTTTTTTATTCAGATATACCGATTCGGTCTGGGGCTGACTGAACGATCGAACCTTCACAACCTCCGCAATAACTCTCCCGAATACATCCACCTCTTTCATCCCTTCTTTAATCGTGCTTGCCCGTATCCCCCGCGGCGACCCGTTATCCAACCAGATTAAATCTTTTTCAGCGACACGCAGGGTAACCAAAATATCACTCGATTTCGGAGACACATAAACGTAGACAAATGCCGCAACCAACAGAAACAAGACAATACCAAAATATTCAATAAATCCTACTTTGCGCCACCGGAAAGGTTTTTTCATACCGAATCTGATAAGTATATCATAACAAGCGCGGTCAAAACGGGCATATCAGGAAGAATCGGCTGCATAAATCCGTTGACAATCATGGCAATGTAAGCCGCCATCAAAGACGCACCAAAAAACCGGTGCATTACTGATGTAACCCTCAGCAACTTTCTATAAAGCACGTACCCCAACGAAAACACAAGGAGATAATAAGGAACTGCCCCTATCAACCCCACCTGAATAAGCAGTCGTAAAAAACCATTGTGAACGGGTTCCGGGAAATAAAGCAGCACAGAACGGTTCGGTGCATCAATATTGCGGCTTCCAAAATGACTCGCCCGTAGATACTGCATATACACATCCATTTCCAGTCCGACTCCTGCCATCAAATTTGTTGATAGCGACTGTGTGTACTCCTTAAGAAGCATTGAGCGAGTTTCTATACTTCCATATAGCCCACCGGAATATAAGGTACTGACAAGACGCGGCATCATGAGTATTCCTAATACGACTATGACACCAACCAGGACACTACGCTGTGCCAGTGTAAGCACGATAATTAGCTTTAATTTATAGCGCCATACGAATCGGGTGAAAATAAAAAAAACACTGAGCCCAAATACCACACTCAACCATACCGATCTGCTCATCGTCAAAATAACCACAATAAGGCCGGCAAAAAATCCCGAAAAAATCAGCCGGTCTTTTTTCCCGTACGAATAAAACAACGCAGACACAGAAAAACAAAACGGAATAAGCATCGCATGCGCCAACGCATTGGCGTGCATATAGGTTCCCCCGTACCGAAGCAGCCCAGCGGCATCAAGCGACCGATCGATGACGATATAATTACCGATTGTTTCGATGACAAGCCCTATGGACCCACCCTTCAGCACCTGCCCCATCACAATACCAAGTTCGAAAAAAAGTCCGGCGGTAAACACCGAAATGACTACTGCGGGACGCAACGTGGGCTGCAGCGAAAAAAAGTAATACAGAATCAACGGTTTTAATGCAAATACGCTATGCACAATGGAGATATCTGGCCGCACCGACCCCATAAGTGTCGCGACCACCGTGCCTACAGCATACAAAAACAATATAAGCTCCAAAAAAGGATACTGGCGATTGAAAGACTCCTTCCGTAAGGAGGCACCTACCAGCAATACCCCCATTAGGGCGACTGTGATGTCAGATATTGTAATAACGATATCCGCGGCTATGCCGAAATCCCTCCCAGGGATTCCAAGCTCCTTTCCAGAAATCAAATCAATATCAAACAGCTTCCCGACAAGAATGGGAATCAGCGTAAGGTACAGCGTCATAAGAGCAAGTCGAAAATGCCTCATGAGCCGCCAGAGGATGAAAAAATAACAGAAAGTAAATAAAAAAACAGCAATTTTATGCGGTGCGATAACAAGCGACCCATAAAACAACAGCGTAGCAAAAATAAGCGTGCGCGAAGCCGGTTTCATCTGGGTTGATTCTATCACATCAAAATTATTCCCGAAGAAATCATAAAAGATGCGTCATGGGATAATCATATCTCCCAACACTGACAGAGGGTTACTTATAAAAATACGATACCATTGACGAAATGATCGGTCGGGATATAAAAACCAAAAACGCTTTTGGTATATAACACCACTCCACGTTTTCACAGGGGTATCAATGATTTCATCAAATACCAAATCTCCATCATCCACAAACACCCTCATTACAAATGATCTCACGCCCTCAGGATAAACAGATTCTCTTGAAATTGGAATGATAAAATTACGATAGTACCCAGACTGCAAACGAGTTGAAAGCCCGACAATCTGTGATCCTGATTCGGTGATTGCATACAACACAATAAATCCATCTTTTGCCAAACGAGCTGACTGCACGAGAATTGTAGGACTCGCTGGCTGACTGTTAATGACAACGCGAGTGTATGGCAAAAACCACAATGCAGCAGTAATAACTCCACCTACTATCAATCCTATAAGGATTACGCTAAATCCCTGGGTAATCACCGCTGAAAATTGTTTCCGGGGTTTTGTTAACTCTGTTACGGGCACAGATAACGCATTTGCATGTTGTGGGGCAGAATCCATACAATACTATTGTAACGTAGAGTTACAACGTATAACAAATCATGCAAGAGCAACCTGTCCCCCCATCACCCACCGCATTTGCGCCTTCCACGGCAGCAATAGTCCCCACGGCAAAACCCAAAACTCATCGCCTCATTAACATACGCCAAATAGCATTGTGGTCACTGGTGGGATGTGTTATCGCGACTATCAGTGTATACATGTGGCTGGCGGTGTTTACCCAACTTTTTTATCTTGCACATATACTTCCGGAGCGGATAATTCACCAGCAAGCAGTATATTCACCGCAAACATTTTTTCTCCGTATATTAGATAATCACCCCGACCTCACCAAAACGTCCACAGAAGAACTTATATTCGACGGCACCGACCTATTACGCACATTACCATTACAAAAACCCATGCCATGGGTAACCTTACTTCTGATTGAAGATACGCCACTTGAATCACTTCCTACAAATATAAATCTTTTTACAAATGTTAAACAAATAACCATCAGAAATACCCGGGTTACCGAAGTTCCTACGCAAATCGGTGATATTTCAACGCTCGAAATACTTAATCTCGAAGGCAACCGCATTTCCCGACTACCAGAATCAATCGGCAACCTGACCAATCTGACGACGCTTAGCTTGGCATACAACAAACTTGAAGAATTACCTGCCAGCATGCAATATCTCACTAATCTCACCGAACTTGATCTTACGGGCAACCGTCTACGCGAATTTCCTCGTGTACTTCCGCCAAATCTAAAAATTTTATACATCGGAGGAAACCGTATACCGGTTAAAGAACTGCACAAAACAACGATCCCCAATGGTGAAGATATATTTTATTAATCGCTACCCCAGCGCTTTACGCCCAGAAGTTTCTCGCTTAGAATAAGGTGCGAAAAAACATATGGGGAAACAGCAAGCAACATCCTTGATATTCATTCCTTTTCATAACCCGTGGAATTGGCATACAGACTATGCCAATCAAACCGCCCGCATATTGTCAAAAAGCCACATGGTATTTTGCTTTCTTTGGGGTGATAGCGTTTCGATAAAAGAATTAGTAACCCGGACACAACAGTATCGCCCACTGATAAAAAGGGGCAATCTATGGAAAATGCAACCACTGTATCTTATCCCGGGCAAACGAATTCAATGGATACAATATATCAATCTTTTTCTTAACGCTCTTGTTGCGTATATTATTTGTTCAATAATTTCTATTTATCAAAAAAGAACAATAATTTTCTGGTTTTTTGGTTATTTTGACCCTGTCTTTCTCCTCCTCCCCCCCCTCTTTCGATTGCATACAACTATTTATGACTGCGTGGATATCGCGACAAACCCTCACCCATCGCTCGCCCACTACCTTAAAAAGGCGGAAAAGTCATTACTCTCTCATGCCTCACTGGTAGTTACGAATTCACACACACTCGTTCGAAAACTCAAGCCTGTTCGCCCAGATGTCATCCGCGTGCCACTAGGCTTTCGGATTGATATGTTCACTCGCCCTTCGAAATATTCACTTCCACTTTCTAAAGATCGCCCGATTATCGGATTTATCGGATCTATCGACTACCGCGTTAATTTTAGATTATTACATAATCTCGCAACACATCATCCCTCATGGCAATTTGCGCTCATTGGCCCTCTGTTTTATGACCACTTTACCCCGTCATTACGAACATTAATGACAAATCTCCTCGCTCTCCCCAATGTGTATCACACGCAAGTCAACCCGCGACATATTCCCTCTATTCTTTCTCAATTCTCCGTTGCCGTTATTCCATATGACATGAGTGTTCCGCTCAGTCGCTATGCATATCCTATGAAAATTATGGAATATTTTTACGCACAAAAACCAATCGTGACTGCCCCAATTTATGAACTCATGAGGCTCACTCCTCTTATTCGCGTGGCACGAAACAATACCGATTGGACTCGCGCCATACAGCAAGCACTTCGACACCCGCCCTCCTCACATCATTTCCGACAAATGAAACATATTGCGAAAGAAAACACATGGGAAAAAAAGATCAGATCGATACAAGATGAACTTGCCTACCTCGGTATTTTACATACCAAGCAAAAATCATATCACCATACATGAAAAAACAAATCCTCAGAAAAACACTTCGCTTCCATGAGCTGCTCCTCATGGCATTTCCTGTCTTGATCGCCATTATCGTTCGACTTTATCGAATTACAGAAACCATACGCTTTCGCGGAGATCAGGGCATGGATCTTATTGTCATCTGGCACATGGAACACATGGGGCATTTGCCACTTGTCGGACCATTTTTGAGCCTAAAAGATTTCTACACACCTCCGACATACTACTACCTCACATGGTTCTTATACCACCTGACGCAATCAGTAAGCGGTATCGTTATTGGCTATTTTTTCATGAATATCATATCTCTTATTCTTCTTATGAAACTTGCCTGGAATATGGGTGGGAAGCGATTAGCCTTTATTGTGGGAGGACTTTTTGCTATATCGCTTATCATGATAGACCACAGCAGGCAATTCTGGCAGCCGTTTCCCATGCAACTTTTTATTATCATAAGCCTCCTGTGCCTTTGGCGCGCATTCAATCGCAAAAATCTCACCGCGTTATGGATTTCTACAACGAGCTATATGATTGCCCTTTCGGTGTACCCATCGCCCATACTGCTACTTCCTTACATGGGGTATCAAATCACCCGTTGGTATAGAAACATCGGTAAACGATCAGCGTTTCAGTCATTACTTTTTTCAGGTGCCACCCTCATTATTACCTTTATAGCCATCTATACACCTCAGATTATTTTTGAAATCAATCACGAGTTGCCATCGTTCACGTTTACGGGGTCACTTTCCGCACATGTTAACCTTCACACCATTATTACCGGAATAAGTGAAAATATTTTCTTTTTTTTCTCTTCCTTTCTCTCCGCTCACATATATTTTCCCAACGAGGCTTTTTATATCACCGCATTTACCATTATCCTGTTTACCGCGATGATAAAATGGCATACATTTTCCAAAACAACCCGCGCATTTTTGGCTCCTGAGATGCTTGCCATGGGGTTAGTGTTTTTATTGCTTTACCAGCAGGATGTGCACGACCACCGCATGTGGGCATATCTTCCATTTATGTTTCTTATAACTGGGATGAGCGTTCAACAGGCGCTCAACGCAAAAGGTTTCCAAAAAACACTTGCAGTCATAATCATATTCATCTACAGCTTGCTCAATATCAGCGGATTTTCTCCGTATATCACCGGACGCATCATTAATGAGACATCAGAGACTATCGCTATTGCCCAATTTATCAAACACTCCATGGACGAACGCAGACTTACCCAACATAACACCGGATTTTTTCATAAAGTTCCGTTAAACCCTGATAACAGCTCGTATGCGATATACCGAGTGCTTTATTGGCTTATTGAAAATCACACCATCTCAGTTCCTCTCAAGCGCGAAGGTAACGAACCTGAATTTGAATATCGATTTCCGATTTTAAAAACCTATATGTATGCTATCTGTCAGCGGTTTACCAGCATCCCTGATGCCGAAGCTAATTGCATCAAACCTATTATTGGCACAAAACGCTACACAACACTGGAAACAAAAAAGGTCGGAAGAGCGTATATTTTTATCCTCCGCGATCAATCAATTGTCGCAGAACCTATTTCTGAGTTTTCCGAATAATGGTTGCGACATAGGTAATTTCATCATCTGTTAGTGTGCTCCCTGACGGTAAATATAGCCCGTCACAACACAACTTTTCGGATACAGGGTAAGAGCCAACAGACGCTAACTGATACGGTGGTTGCATGTGTATCGGCACAAAAAATGGTCGTGTTTCAATACCTTTCTTTGCAAGGATCATCCGCAAATCATTTCTATTGACTCCATACTTCGTGCTATCTACCAATACGCCATACATCCAATTTGCTGAAACATATCCACGCAATTGAGGTGGGGTGGTAATGCCAGGAATTCCATGCAGTAATTTGGTGTACAACATCGCGTGCTTTTTCCGCTTTGCGACAAATGTACGAAACCGCTCTGTTTGCCCTAGTCCTACTCCTGCTGCAAGATTAGTCATTTCATAACTATATCCCACATACTGATGCCAAAAATGATAATCACGCGTAAACGCATGTCCCCGAAGCGTCCTTACAACATGCGCAATTTTCTTATTATTGGTCGTAATCATACCGCCTTCACCGGTGGTAATAATTTTGTTCGCAAAAAATGAAAATGCCGCCACATCACCCAACCCACCGACCCTATGACCGCGATACTCTGCTCCATGGGCTTCTGCGGCATCCTCAATGACCCACAGCCCATATTTTTTTGCCAGCTTTTGAATTGGATGCATATCAACAGGTAAACCGTAAATATGTACGGGCGCTATCGCTTTTGTCCGTTTTGTAATCCTTGCTTCAATTTTTGTCACGTCCATATTCCATGTAGCCAAATCAGCGTCAACACATACGGGAGTAGCACCGGTATATCTCACCGCATTTGCTGTTGCAATCATCGTAAATGTTGGAATAATCACCTCATCGCCAGGACCGATATTACAGGCGAGTAACGACAAATGAAGCGCACTCGTACCACTATTTACCGCTATCGCGTATTTGGTATGGGACACCTGAGAAGCAAACAGTTGTTCAAATTTTTCTACATACGGACCTTTTCCCGATATCCATTTTGATTCCATAGCGAGCCGAACATAACGCTCTTCTTTTTCAGAAATATCAGGGCAACTGACCGGAATACGATATGGATGTATGTGTTCGGTTTTTAACCTTGGTAAATGCTTTTGTATACTTTTTTTTGCTGTTCGGGATAAATGAAATGGTTGTAGCAATGTTTTCATCTGGCAATTATCGCTTATCGAAACACAAATTGATGGCAGTGCGAAGATAACTCACCGCCATTATAAATAATCTCGATTTGCTTTGTCCATAACGCCTATCCTCATAAAATACCGGCACTTCACGCACACGAAATCCCAACGTTTTTGCTGCATACACCAGGCGTAAATGGTAGTCTCCGTAGCCTTGGTATATACGGTCTGGCTTCATCTGAAACAGCGTCTTTTTACGGATAACATAGTACCCGCTGGTGTTGTCCCAAACGGGAAACAACAACACATACCGCAACACAGCATTAAATAGCCAGCTCGCAATATAACGCACACGATCATGCATGCCTCCACCATGAATAAATCGCGACCCCACAACAAGATCAGATACTGATAAGGCGCGAAGCAATGAAGGGATGCTTATAGGATTATGATTTCCGTCAGCGTCCATGCCGACAATAATGTCTCCATGTGAATGGGCAATCCCCGTTCGGATTGCTGTTGCTAAACCCCGCACCCGTTTCCGCACGATAACACGTACCCTTTTGCCAAAACGTTTTTGTATCGCGCTTGCAGTATGATCCGGACTATCATCATCAACAACGATTATTTCAGTCGTGTATGCTCGAAGCCGCCTCATAACATCAAAAATCTTCGGGATAAGCACCGTGAGATTTTCGCGTTCATTATATGAAGGCAAAATGATAGAAACTCGTCTTGTTATACTCCCCCCTTCTTTTGCGCAAGGATAAAAAGCGAAGAACCCCAAGGATACGACACAAACGATAATCCCCACGCCTCCAATTGATTAATAGCAATACCCATCCGATTTACCAACGGTGATGCAGGCGCTACGTCAGAGCCCCTACCCCCAGGAAATATTCTGTCGAAAAGCCGTTTGCCAGCCACCCAAGGAAATAGGAGAAAAAACATATAGGTTTGGGTTATGACACGAAATCCCGCATGCTGCACTTTGTCTGAAAGCTGGGACAATACATACCGCTCGCGACCAAGTACTGCGCGATCGTGTGGGCCTGCAAGAGCAGGAAATGCACAATCCGTAATCACTAACCACCCTCCCGGACGAAGCACTCTATATGCTTCACATAATGCCTTCACATCATCAATTCCCTTGTGATACAGCACGTCAAAAAAACAAACAACATCGACACTCAGAGGCGCACATCCTGTGTGATCTGCTTTTCCATTGCGAAGCAATACCCCCCGCTTTTTGGCGAGCATACGAGCTTTTTTATTTGGCTCTATACCTATTACTTTTCCATATCGGGAAAGAAGCGACACCATGCCACCAGTACCCGCTCCTATATCGAGGATAACGCGGGATGTCCGTTTACGCCACGCATTCGTAAGGAGTGTACTAACAAATACCCTTCGTGACACAAACCACCAGTGAGACGATTCCACCTCGTACATGACCTGATACTCATGATCTTCCATGGATAATCCGCCCCAAAAAGGCACCCGCAAAAATAAAACAATATAAAACAAGTCCCGTCACGAAACTTCGCATTGCAAATACCAACCCTCTTTCATGATATACAAACAACAGAAATTTAGACGTGAGAAACAAATGCAACACGAGTATGGCGATAAACAAACTCCCCACAATCTGCACAGGCAGCGTAAATTGCCCGAGCGTGCTGATTATTGCGACAACACTCACGCTTCCAAACGCCAAGACGCCAACTCCAGAAAGTGTTGTAAGCGCCTCCTGAAGCGTAGTCGCTACTGGATCAAATCGTTTCCGTCTCGCATATAACTTTGTCCAATAATACGCTCGAAGAAAATATTTCTTGGCTATAGGGAAAAACCCCTCGAACTCATGTCGCACTCTCACTTTTGGTGCAAATATAATCGCGTATCGCCTCGCTATCCGATACGTTAATTCTATATCTTCAACAAGTGGCGCAGGATATGCTTGGTCAAATCCCCCCAGACGATCAAACACCGCTTTTTTTATTGCGGCTATCCGCGTAGAAAACAGGAAATAGTACCCGCTTTTATCTCGCTCATTTATCCAATAGCTCCAATCCCTAAGCGCTTTAAAGTTAGGAAAAAACTCCTTTGATTTCTGCTCCTTCACCCAAACTCCTGTAAGCGCCACCACATCAGGGTCGTCAATAAATATTTTTGCTATTTCACTCAATGTATCGGGAAATACTTCAACATCACCGTCCAAAAACACAATAAACTCCCCGCGCGCAACTGCTGCCCCTCTGTTTCGTGCAACGGCAGGCCCTTTATTCGTTTTTAAATGCACTACCCGTATATTTTTCTTGAGCGCTCCTGATATATGGAGGTTATGTATCGTGATCGGCAGAAACGACCCATCGTTCACCACAATCACTTCATACAATGGCGCTTTTTTGCTTTTACCGATTGTTTCCAAGAGGCGCGTCAGTTTTTCGGGCGCGTTAAAATATGGAATAATAACTGATAAATAGGGCTTCATTACAAATCCTTCGATATTACAGCGTCTTGAGCGCTTTTTGGGCAGTGGCGACAATATACGCAATTTCACTTTCTTTCATCCCTGCATACATCGGCATTCGCACAAGTGTTGCTGCGACATCTTCCGTCACTGACAATCGCCGCTTCCCCCCTCCTATCGCCTCACCCATGGGAGATAGATGAAGAGGAACATAGTGCGTACTCACCTCAATATCTTTTTCTCGCATATAAGTCACAAATTTTTTTCTCATATCGATCGAGGGAAACTTCAACGCATATATATGCCAATTGGGCTGAGTCATCCCCTGAGGCACGACAGGTAACTGCACTTTATCAGCAAATGAAGCAAAAGATTTGGTATATTGCGATGCTATTTGATTTCTATCTTTATTTATTCTATCAATTTGATCTATTTGTATATTAATAAGGTTTGCAAATATATCAGACAGGAAATAACTACTACCTTCCCCTACCCATTGATAGATAGATACCTTTCCCTGTAAAAACGCCTGCCGGTCAGTGCCTATCGCACGAAATATTTCCATTCGCTCTGCAAGACGTGCATTGTCAGTAACAATTGCGCCACCTTCACCACAGGCAATATTTTTAGTGCCATGAAAACTAAATGCGCCGGCTATCCCAAATGTCCCTAAATGTTTCCGCTTGTAGTACGATCCTATACAATGCGCGGCATCCTCAACGACCCACAATTTGCGCCGCTTTGCAACGTCCATAAGTGCATCGAAATGAGGCCCAGCCATGCCTGCATAATGAACAGTCATAATTCCCACCGTTTTTTTGGTAATCATTTTCTCTACGTCATGAGGATCGAGGGAAAACGTCACAGGATCGATATCAGCAAATACAGGCCGCGCGCCCCTGATCATGACTGCAGTCGCGGTAGAGGCAAGGGTAAACGAAGGAACGATAACCTCGTCACCATTTTTTGCGCCGACACACGCAATAATCGCTTCCATTGCATGCGTACAACTCGTTACGGGAAGAGTGGTTGTGGCGCCGGTTAGTGCCGAAAGTTTTTTCCGCAGAAGCGCGCTGTAAGGGCCATCCGCGGTGCCTGAACCGGTTCGCATCGCAGCAATGACTGCATCTTCTGCTTTTTTACCCCAAAACGGTTTATGCAGCGGTATTTTCATTACCACAAATCATACTCAAGCGCTCTCTATTTGACAAGTGACGCGCTGTCAGTTCACTATAAACCATATATGGCCGAACAGCACGATCTCAGAGTGGTATACAAACCAGTAAACATTCCCATAAAAGTATGGATAGATACACCATCAGAAGAAATCAGAAAACTTATGAAGTGGCCGGATAATAAAAAAGTCTTGGCGGTACAAGTTCCCAATACATTTAAAGAAAGCTATACCCACTATCTTACAAAAAATAAAAACGCAATGAGCCTTGGACAAGAAGACTATAAAGCCACTATTGCGGCTCTCGCCGCCAAATACAATAAGCCTGCCCGGGTCATCTTACGCCAACTCGCGAGTGGTAAACCACTTACCCTTGATTACATGACGCCTTTGCCATACCTAGATAACAGCCGGGGCCCACTTCACGAACCACACATCGTCACCAAAAAAGGGAATAAATAAACACGAGGCGTCACACGTTCTTTAGTATTTTTGCAGGCACTCCAACGACCACAGTTCCTTTAGCAACATCTTTGGTAACAACCGCCCCCGCACCTACGACACTTCCTTCGCCAACCGTTATCCCGGGTAATAGAATTGCACCTGTACCCACGTATACTCCTCGTTTGCACATCACTGGCGCTTCGCGGGTTGGATAGGCCGCTTGCAGCGGATGATCCGCAAACCCTACGTTTATATGAGACACAATAGTTGTTCTGTTGGAAATGGTGACATCGTCTTTTATCGTCACTCCGCCGCGTACATCGATCATAACTCCGTCACCCAAAAAACACCGGTTTCCTATATGTAGCCGCGAAAATCCATAGTGATATACATTCACAAACTGTACGTCAAATAGCACCGTATCACGACCAACCGATGCCCCTGCTAGCCGTAGCAGCCAGACCCGCACTGGAGGAAGTGATATATGTAACAGCCACGCATACAAACCATACAGCACAAATTTAGTAGCTTTCATAATACCGATAGACTGTAATGCTTTCATATTACGAACGAATAAACCGCCCTCTCAATGCCCATAACTGTATCATATAATCAACGGTGTCCTTAATGATATTTACAGAAGAAACCTTGTCAAAACGCCTCAAAAATAATACTGGCTCTTCAACAATACGAAGCCCGTTTCGCAAGGCGTACACCATGATTTCCGTATCCCAAAACCAGCCCTTATGCTGCACCGAGCGTAGCACAGGAAGAATTTTTTTACGGTGGAAAAATTTATATCCCGTCTCTGTATCCATCCCCCCCGTACCAATCAATTTATTCGACAACCATTGATATCCACGACTGAGCACTTCGCGCACCATTGCCCGAGGACTTGTGCGATAAAATCGCCTCCCAATAACGACATCTGCCTGTTTCTTAAAAATGAGTGACGCCATGAGAGGAATATAAACAGGTGATACTTCACAATCGATATCTATATACCCCGAAACGGTGCCGCGCGATGCTTTGAGCCCGTCAGCTACCGTCTGACCCCTCCCAAGGTTCTTGGTGTGATAGATCGCACGCATATTAGGATACTTCTCGCAATATGAATGGATGAGCTTCGCAGTGCCATCTTTACTATGGTCGTCGACAAATATAATTTCGTAGGGATATCGGCTATTTTCCAATACTTCCCGTATACGGGCGACACTTTCACGAAACAACCCTTCTTCGTTGTAACAAGGCAACACGAGAGATAATTGAGGCGATAAATGCTTCACTCTGCCGCTCATCATATCAGGCTCGTGATAATGGACGCAACCGGAGTCTTTTTACTTACGAATAAGCAAACTCGGATCTGTCTGATACGGAATATAATGCGTACGAATATACGCTTGATCTGCCTCCGGCAAGGTCGTCGTTCGCATAAGTCTCCCCTGATAAATAAACTGAGTATTGGTTCGTTCCAACGCTTCAGGAAGGCTTGGAAGCGGCCTGGATTGATAGGTGCTCCATTGACCGTATGGCATACAACACACATAATATGGATCTTTGTAATAAAGTGTCGACCCGACCAGATCAAACACAAACGCATCTTTAGGAACAATGTGAAGCACGCGTTCAACCACCGCCTTATCCTCACGATTTGTCATAAGCAATTTCGATGCGGCTACCTCACTTTGCACCAATGATAACCCTGCAAGCCCTGCCATGAAGAAAACAGCAAACACTCTGCTTCCTGTTCTCGTCCGGGAAGCGTATACCCACATCGAGTTAACGAAATCTGCCACAAACCATGCGACAAATATCGCTATCGGGATTAAATATTGCGCGTGACGTAGCGGATATCCGTACATAAACATCAACAAATAAAAAAACCATGTTCCTGCTATCAATAATTCTGGAAATATCCCTCTTTTTCCCTGAAGTAATGCTGGAGCAACCAATCGCACACATCCAGTCAGCAACCCGGTAAGCCATAACAAATGATTGACGAGTATTGCAGTATTCCAGCCTTCAGTACCGTAATAAATACTATTGGGGTAAAAAAATAAGTCTGGTCGCATCCCAAACATTTCTCCGAGACGTCCTACCTCAAATGGCAACGTGGTGAGCGAATACCACATGGTAGTAAGATGCTCACTGTTACCCAAAAGCATTGCATACAACATTCCAAATACTCCTATTGGAATAAGGAGACCCCCAATAAACCACATGAGCGATCGAATACGATCCGACTTGTGTTCTTTTTCCCAATATGCCCACACCACGATAAGTATTCCCGACACGACAACCTGAGGTAATGTTTTCGGAAGAGTTAACAATGACAAGCCATACAATAATCCGCCTGCTCCCCAAACAAATACATGCTTTTTGTGAGAAAATCCTTCGAGAATGCACGCTAACCCTAATAACGACAGGAGCATCGCCAAATTATCCGGTCTGATTTCCAACAATTTATCTGCAGGCAGCGGCAAGGCAATCAACACTACTCCCACAAGCCATGCAGCCCAACTTTTACGCATACGCCAAAACATCCAGCACGTCACAACGACTATACCTATCAGTATGAGGAATGAAAATACTCTCCCTGCAACAAGCACAGCGGTACCGTTTACAAAAACATAAAGCACAGCCAAGGCATATAAAAACCCGGGTGGCACAAAGAACAAAAAATCCCGATACGGTAGCGCACCACTATACACGTTATGCGCCCAATGAAGATATGCAAGTTCATCCGCATCAAAGTATCGTACAATTGACACCTGAAGTGTCGTCCAAAGTAACCATATAAGCACGCTAATAGAAAACAAGCTAAGAAGAGCTGGAAGCGACACTCGAAATTGTTTTAGTTGCATGGGATAATGACACCATTGTGACACAATGAAAAAAATATCTCGAGAGTCCCTCGCCGCCATTGGTATAGGATTTGCGATGCTTATCGCAAATTCATGGCATGTCATCACTGAAGCCGCCAACAACAAACCCGGAGAATTATTTACAGGCATCGCACACTATTTTGCAGATTATTTCCTTTATGTTTCTCATATATTTCAGGGAGCAAATGGCGCGTGGTTTTTTACCAATCACATGTACACCAACGAGCCTTTGCCACCAACGTGGATATACTGGTTTTATACGATACTGGGAAAAATAAGTAGCGCGGGAATTGATCCGTTTATCGTATATAACGGGAGTCTATTTTTCCTTACCGCACTACTCCTCGCTTTCTGGTGGCGACTTATTCCGACCATAATACCTGGACAACTTCACATTCGTCTTATCACCTTTATATTTATCATTACCGCATCAAATTTTCCGGGGTTAGGAGAATTTTGGTTTTCCCCCACACCCGCGCTCAATCGTCTTGGAGGCGTCCCGCATCAAGTATTACAAACACTGCTTGTGATTGCAGTACTATGGATATTTTCCACGCTTATTACCTCGTTTCGCAAAAAACCTATCCTCCCGCTTGCTATACGACTGATAGCTCTGGCGATCTATTCATTTCTCGCGTCTATTGCAACCCCACCACAAATGCTCCTTGTAAACAGTACTGCACTTCTCTACCTTCTTACCCACATACGAAAAGAAAAATTGGCACAATATGGAGTGATTGGTTTCGCTCTTGCGTTACCATCACTTATCGGAGCACTCCTTACAAATGCAGAATTTGCGCGTCAACCAATACTCGTGAGTGCAAAACTGTGGGAAGATGGTCAGCTCGTCTCAGTCAGCATATGGCAATTTATACTGGCTGTCGGACCAATCGTTTTATTTATCCCATTTGGCATACGATTATTTTTTCATAAGATTACCCCGCTAGGCGGTCTATTGGGTATATTTGGACTTCTTTCTCTCGTGGTGTTTTTTAGCCCAATACCTAAACTTCTTGGAACGACACCTGTTCGATGGCTCTCGCCTGCATCAATCGCAATTCTTCCGATTGTTGCTTCAATCGGATACTCATACATAACACGCACCCTACAAACACATGTCCCCCAACCTCTTTCTAAGCTACCGATCAGTATGCTCCTGCTCGTCCTGTACCTTTCTTTTACTCTTCCAGCTATCTTCACGCAGGTAGAAGCACGAACACGTCCTCTTCAAACTGACACAGCGATAAGGCAGCTTAACCACGTACCTTATTCAATGATGGAAACGTTTATGTTTCTCCAACACACCCGAAACGACAAAAACCATCTCGTCATCACAGACCCGACACTGCCGTATGACGTCATCATACCCATCCTCACAGGACTACGATCATTTACCGGACATCCTGTCCATACGCTCTATACACAAACAAAACAAGATTTACGAAATAAATTTTTTTATGGGAACATGAACGAAACCCAAGCGCTACAATTTATGAAGGATCACTCAATTTCCCACGTATTAGTCTCATCAAAATCTTCAGCAGCCATCTCACACTATTCCTTTTTATCGCTGGCATTTCACGGCGAAATTGCAGACGTTTATGCTATCAAAAAATAAAATACTCACGCGGGCATTCTCCTGGATACGCCAACACGCGGGCATTTTCATGACGCTCGTATTCCTTGTTGTCCATCTCCTCACAATCAACCATTACGGTTTTACGTGGGATTTTCACTTTCACTTTTTTGGAGGCGGAAAGCTCTTAGGCTTTGAGCCACAACAACTTGAACCGCGCAACCTACCATTTGTCGAACCAGACCCGAGACGCGCATGGACGCTTCCCTATGGCGCGCTCATGAGTATTCCCCCTGTCGCCACCTACCTCTTACTACACAAATCACTCGCAATCCTTCCTGCTGACAGCGCCTATCACCTCCCAATTATCGTATGGGGAGTTATGGGAATTTTTGTAATTTTTACGTTTATAAAAGAGGCAATACACCCTCGTGTCGCGCTTATAAGTGCGCTACTTCTCGGGCTCACTCCCCGATTTTTTGGAGACCTCCACAATAACATGAAAGACATTCCTTCTGCAGTCATATTTGCCATCAATATATGGCTCTTATGGCGTCTTGTGACACATCAACGAATAATCGATATGTTTTGGGCTGTGACGGCCTTTGCAGTGGCATTTAATGTGAAAATAAACAGTGTATTTATTCCCATTGTTTTTGCCTCGTGGCTAGGCTTCCTATGGCTATTTCAACGACACAAGACAACTATTAACTACAAAAGAATTCTTTTGTATTTCATCTTTTCTCCGATTGCTGCGTTTCTTCTCTGGTGGGTATTTTGGCCAAATCCAATTGACCAACTCCGGCACGCATTCCTCACCTTTGGTGTAGGAACAAATAATATAGAAGTATTGTTAAACGGTACGTGGTACTGTTCTGGCTCTACTGTTCCCTGGTATTATCCGCTCTGGTATCTCACTATTACCACGCCACTTGTCATACTTTTTTCTGGGATAGCAGGCTCGTGTTGTGTTATCGCGCAAAAAAAATACCATCGTATTGGGCTACTTTTCGTTCTTTGGCTATGTATTCCCCTTCTCCGGTATATTGTGCCGAGTATTGGGGTGATAGATGGCATCCGTCATTTTGAAGAAGTGCTTTTTCCCATCGCAGCGCTTGCAAGCATTGGCATGAATGAAATATACCTTTGGTTCAAAAAACGCGTCAACCGACACATCGGACTCTTCGTTCTTATATCCGCAGTACTGTATTTATTGCTTGCGATATACCAACATCATCCGTACCAAATAAGTTACTTTAACGAACTCATCGGAGGGATAAGGGGCGCGATGGGTAAATACGATCTTGATTACTGGGGCACTAGCCAAAAAGCAGCTGTTCTCTGGGTAAATAAACACGCGCCACAAAACGCAAAAGTGCACATCGTCATGTCCGCTGCGGTAGCCGCTCAATACCTCCGTCCTGACCTCCTGCCACAACTTAACCGATACGGTTATGACGAATCTGATTTTGTTATTGTATTAAATCGTCAATCATTCTTTTACCGGTTCTTTTATGCGTATGAATATCTACTCCACCATACACCTGTGCATACGATTTCTACGAGAGGCGCTCCGCTTACATGGATATTTGATAACCGCACAAACAATCAAACGTCTCGCCAACAACCATGGTGGCAAGGTGAAGATCCCTGCATCATCCCTTACTGGCGGGAACAACGTCCATAATCGGCTTTTTCCACCATAACGCAAGCATGCTTCCCGTAAACAAACTGATAATTCCGCCAAAAAGAAATATTGTCGGGCGAAATTCATAAACGATGGTGTGATTACCGGGTTGAATAAAAAGTGTTCGAAACGTATCGTTTTCCTTATTAATACTTGTTTTTTTACCATCGATGGTAGCAGTCCATCCGGGATACCAAACCTCCGAACTTCGTAACGTTGCTGCACACGTACTGGAAACTGACAACACGACTTTATTGGGAGTATACGAAGACACGTTGACACTTCCACATGACGAATCGCTCAAGAAAAATCGGGGTAATACACTCGTATTCTCATACAACCGATACTTATTGCGATCATCATCCCACACGAGCTTATATCGTTCGTTACCAGAAAAAGGATCATGCTCTGGAGGAACGATAATATATTTAATATTCAAAAAATCGATGCTCCCTGCATTTGCTGCGGACATATATGGCACTTGCACGTCATGTGACAGCATCGCCTGCTCCCCGCTTTTGCCGGTAGCACGAGCAATATATTCAAAATACGATCGCAATATAGAAGGACTGTATCCTGTGGCAGAATAAATCCCATAAGACATGCTGCTATCAAAATCCAACGCATCGCGTGCGGACAGCCACACTCCAAAGTTCTGGAGAGTCCGGTACGGTTGCTCATCCTGGACGAGTCTCTCAACTAGCTCGTGGTCATGACGGCGTTCAGGTATCGGTTGAAGTTCGATAAAATGACGAGAAAACAAAACCATTTCGATAGCAACAAGCCCGACAATCAGTGCGCTTACCCACTTACGCCATTTTTTACTATGCATGAGGAGATAGAGACATCCAACACCACTCAAAAAAGATAAACTAAAAACCACTAAGATAAGATGGCGCGCTGGTATTCGTATATACCGATACATCGGTATGATCTCCCACATCACACGCTGTATGTCGATCGGCGCATTGGATGCCAAAGACACCCATACACCAAAAAAAGCAAGCACAACAAACGCTATTCCCACGATCGCCCGTTTATTTTTAACACTCACCACCACGCCTATCATGGCGAGCAACAACCCAATAACCCCCACAAACGCACTGTGCTCCCCAAAATTAGGCGCTAAACCACGATAGGTATACTGGTCTCCGAAAAAAAACGGGTTGAGCATTTGTATAAGACTTTGCCAACCCCAAGCACCATACGAAGCCCATGAATACGGCAAACGAAACGTACGGATGCTCGCATGAAAAAACTCTGAAACCGGCACCAGATGAAAAGCCGCTAGTCCAATGCCGATAGCTCCCGTCTGTATTGCCAACAACATGGGCTTCACGCTTTTTGCTCCATAGCTTCGAGCCAATGCGACAAATCCGACAACGATGACCGTCATAAATGCCATGGTTTGATACCCTGAAAACAACTGAAGAGCAAAAATCCCCGAAGCCACGATAATTCGTTTTTTATCGCCCAACATCATAGCTCTATCGATTGCCCACACCACCCAAGGCATCCAGCTTGCGGCAGCAATGACATCAACGTGCCCTGACCAGGTGCGCGCTGCAAAAAATCCTGACAACCCAAATACTACCCCACTCACCCACGCCGCCAACTTACTGTTAACAGTTAACTGTTTACTATTAACTGTTAGCATGTACATCCCAGTCATCGCCCACACAATATGTAGCGCAATATGCCACGCATACGCGATATTTAAGGGGATCAACATGAATAGCCAATTTATTGGATACCAAATATTGACGATTGGGTCAGCAATAAACGGCTGACCTCCAAAAATGTACGGATTCCACCACGGAAATACTCCCTGGCGTATCCAATAATTAAAAAACTCACGGAAAAAATAATATGACCTGTGGATATCATCGCCATAAATCATGAAGTCAGCTGCAGGAAATAGCGCTTTCCCAAATACAATCATCGTCACGAGGATAAAACCAATAACAGGAATCATCATACGCTCATGGAATATACACAACGACCTGATTGTTTCGATACACTTCTTTCAAAAACGGATATTTCATATTGAGATCGCCTACTCCACCATCTTCTCTTTCCTGCGGACCAAAAAATACGTATGCTGCGCCGGTTAAAGACATAAAATCACGCGCTTGCGCTTCACTCATGTTGCCTGAAAAAAACTCGCGTACTTTTTCTTTTTTTCCTTCAAAAGCTACCGTATTGTCGTGTCCTGCGTATACGACATGGCCTATATATGCCGGTATGTAGTTGGCGGCGGTTGTTTCACTCAGCACGACACCTTTCCCTCGTCCATGATCATATATAAACTGCATACCGGATACAAAATCTTTCAATGGATACATGACGTAGCTCCCTGTCGGAACAAGTGGTAATGTCGCTCTCATCTTGTGATCAACAAAATCCCGCTGCCAAAGATACGAAGAATACATATGAAACAGCCCAACAGCCACCAACAGAGAAGGAATAAGAAATGCAACTGCATGGGGCACATATTTCCGAAAAATATAGAAAAAATACGCAGTGAGTACGCCCAACGGCACATGAGGTATCATTTCTGAAAATCGAAGCGGGCTCTGTTGCGGCACAAAAGCAAATACACCCAACAGCAATCCCCACCCTAATACCCACGACACCGCAGGAAAAAGTGCAATTTCCCAACGAAGTAACGCAACAATAAGTCCCAACAACCCCAATGGCAATACAGGCCCCATTGCTTTTCCATATTCCAGATAATCAAACGGAAGTGGCCTGATAATGTCCACCTCTGCTAGGCGCTTCCAAGGGTATACTCCCGTCATCAGCGCTAGGTACACCAACGAAGCGATACTCATCATAACTATTGCGCCATACGGCACTATCCACTCTCTTTTCCACCCCATAAGCGCTACCCATACACCCATCACGACATACACAAACAGGAGGCCGGGCGGGAATATCATCCCAAGCAAGAATGCAAGCAATCCTATAAATACAGCGTTGTGACTCCTTCTCACAATATGTTTCTGGGTAACCAATAGTATTATGGCGATAATAAGCGCTTGACCCGCCAACAAGTGTGGAATAAACGTAATGCGCTGCAAGCTATCCATAACCGACCACCACGCCATATACCCCCCCAGTCTCCAGCTATGTATATTCGCAATCGTTGCGGGAACAATAGCAGTATCGACTACCGCTAACAACTTCGGCCATGATGAAGCGGTCACTGCAAGAAAAAATGACAACACTATCCAAAATTGCTTCGTCAGTCGAAATCCATCAAATGATTTTTTCGCAAACACAGCAATACCTAGAAGCATGGCGACAGCAAGCACAAATCGTGCAATATGGTATATATCACCTGATCGATGGAGTGGTACTCCTGAAAATTTACCAGCCTGACCCAACAGTAAATAAAATTCATGGATCAGTGACCCATGATGCGGCTCAGATGTATATCGCTCAATAACAGTCCACCGTCCCTCTAATCCCTGACGTATTCGTGAAAGATAAAAATTGTAATCGGTGGGAAAATTATGGACGAGCTCAAATTGTCTATTTGAATGAAGATTGTCCGCACGCGACAACTCATAAAAAGTTGGAACAAAAGAAAACAACACAAATCCTACAATCGCAAAATGAAGCACATATTTCCTAAGCTGCATATTTCTCATTCTAACCTAAACCATGTTTGACTTTATACCCTTATGCTTGGGATAATCCTACTATGAACAATCTCACTGATGGCGCTATCGATACGAAAGTCCGCGAAAAAGTGTACGAACAGGATTACTCCCCCAAACCCACGATCGAAGGCGTTGTTATTGTCAAAATTCGCAATTTTGTCGGTGAAAACGGTGATTTTTCCGAACTCATGCGACTAGACGAACATGGAGAATCCGAACTTATCCCGGGCTTTCGACTGCGCCAAATTAACCGGAGCAAGCAGTATCACAAGGCAATTAAAGCATGGCATTTGCACTATAAACAGGATGAAATGTGGTATGTTCCTCCGGATGAACACTTGCTTCTTGGCCTGTGGGACGTACGAGAAGGATCAGCCACCAAAGGAACATTACAAAAAATTCCATTAGGTGGTGGCAACTCTATAGGTGTATATATTCCGCGTGGTGTGGCACATGGTGCTGCCAATTTTTCAGGAAAAAAGGCAAACGTCTATTATTTTGTGAATAATCAGTTCAATCCAAACGAACCCGATGAACATCGTCTCCCCTGGGATGCGGCCGGTAAAGAATTTTGGGAAGCTCCCAAAGAATAACGCCCTTATACTATCAGTGAGTCACGAAAACCGATAACAATACCTTTCTTGGTGCTATATGGAACACTCATCAGACAAGCAGTTCATCTTACCCGCTATCATCATAAGTTCAGTACTTTTTGTCGGTGTATTTTTCTCGTACGTCACTGCTCGTCAAAAAACAGGCACTGTTGTATTACCGGGTGGGGTTACCTACCTTGGACCTACCCCCACCAGCACACAAAAAGCTGAAAAAACTCCCCAAGCTGACGGCAAAATTTATATACCGGCAGATGCCACATGGAAGTCGCGGACAGGAGCTATATTCCCCTACTCATTTATGTATCCCGAAACATTATCACTCGGAGTGTTTCCCAATGATCCGTACGATGCTGTTACTGTTTTCTACAACAACACAGATGCAAACGCGAATATATTTTTTCGAGTCGAAAATCTTACCACGCTCAAGAAACAGCAATATATAGGAAAGCCCATGGAATACGCCTCCACATGGTGGCAGGATTACAGCTGGGAAGGTGTAGAAAAAGTAAGTGCATTTACGAATAGTTCAGGACTGAAGGGATATCGTGCCACCTATAGGGATAGCCAGGGAAACACCCCCTACGATCACATATTTTTGGAAGTACCAGGGAAAAATCACCTTATTATATGGATGAGTGGCAGGCTATTTGCACCCGATGTTTTTGACCGCATGGCAAACTCAGTTTCGTGGTCAACAACCCCCTAATGCCCCCTACCTCTTCTTGACTTTCTATGTCCTATAGTATATAATCTTTTTCTTATGTTTGTTGAGCGATGTCTACAATCTGAGGCACTCGGAAAACAAGCGCGAGACTTTGTTGCGTGGAGTATGGCAACCGGCAATGATCTCTCCCATATACGCCATATGTCGTATGAAAAAGCGCGTGATTTCGCCGCAGAATCTCCCCAGCTCCGCTCGTTTCCTCTGGAAAAAATCCGGGTGCTCCACCTCCGCGACCGCTACCACTACCCAGCTGTTCTTCTCGCCCGTAACCGTACTGGTACAGAAACTCACCTGCAGTCATTTAACCTGATAACCGGAGCAAAGCAGCGCTATGCATTTATCATACAATCTGAAAAATCTGGCACTGCGGTCAGTGCTTCCATCACCCGAAATCTTCCGTTAGAACCCTCCGGCATCTCCCTTAGTTTTGGAAAAAGACGAGATTTACCCAACTATGTCGGCAACCGCGGTGCAAGCTGTGTCCAAATAGAGCTCACCGGTCAGGTATATGCTATCGCGCCGAAATCATGGAAAAAAGACGCTATTGTCGATTGGGTAAGCAATACGCTTCATCACCTGACCCATGGCATCAGCATGCAGCGCATGCAGAATATAGATACGCTTTCATATTTAGGCGCAATATACGCTCATCCGAAGAACGGAGGCAACATGTCCTTACTGTTTCCCCAGCATCCAACGTATTTAGGTAAATGATACGATGGTAATCGTGTATACCTTGTTTGTTACAATCATCATTTTTCTTGCCACCCTCGAAAATACAGCTCCTTCGATCATTGGGTTTACCAATACCCCGAAAGACATGGTGTTTTTGGGCAACGTGCACCATCCCGGCGACTATTTTTATTATCTTTCACAATTTACCCAAGGCGAAAACAGATGGCTTACCACCATTGATCTTTTTACTAGCGAACATATGTCTCCGTCATTTATAGGTTGGAGCAACGTACTCATTGGAAAAATATTTCATATACTCAACCTATCGCCAATTGTCGCGTATCAGGCAAGCATCGCAATTCTTGGGATAGCTCTGCTTATCATGGCATATATACTGGCACTCACTATCCTTCGAAGCCGCAGGGCTGCCACCATCGCGTTGTATTTTTTTGCGCTCTTTCATGCATTTCCGGTACTCCGCGATGGTAAACCCTCGTACGGTGACTATTGGAACAACTTTGCCGTTCCTCGCGTGCGCTTTGGCGGAGTACCACACCAATTACTCCTCCATACGGCCTCCATAGCACTTGTATATGGACTTATTCAGTGGACGCAATACAAAAAACATTCGTGGAAAATGGGGCTCGTCATAAGTATTGCAAGCTTCGTGCTTGCTAGCCTGCAACCGGTATTATGGGGCATCATAGCAGCTGCTGCCGTAGGCGCTGCGGTATATCGCAAAATATCTATTCGTACACTTTTCGTGCTTCTTATAGCTTCGGGCGCTATACCACTTCTTTACGTCACATCACTTTTCCGTACGTTACCGTTTATTCAACTTAAAATGTGGGAATTAACACAGCAGAACGTGCTCACCATAGAACACTTTATCTTGGCAAGCGGGCCAATCCTGCTTCTTTCGTTATTTGCAGTGCCATTTTTTACCGCGCCCAAAACATATAGCAGAGGGTTAAGTGTCATCCTCGCGTTTTTTCCTATCGTTATTTTTCTTTCGCCCATCCCGGCATATATCGGCATATCCAATGCACGAACTCTCTCCACGCTCACCATTCTCCTCCTTTCTATTATTGCTGCATCGGGCATAGACAGTTTTCTGCTCACTAAAAAAATAATTGTTCGAATACTCGGCATATCGCTCATTGCAGGGCTGTCGCTCATTCTCCTTCCTAACCACCAAAAAACGATCTCACTCGTCACCATGTATGACACCAACAACGTGTACCACTATCTCCCAACCAGTGAATATCAGTTTTTTCGAGAAATCAGCGCAACGCACTCATCCCGCGACATATTTTTAGTGATACCGCCCTATAATCTCGTGTTTCCAGCGCTTTCCGGTAAACGAAGCTATCATGGACACCCACTTCTCACTATTGATGCTGACAAGAAGGAGACGAACGCAAATATGGTATTTACGGGCGCTCTAACAGACACAGAACTTCAATCATTCTTGGCAAAAAACGAAATTACCCATGTTATTGCCTCACGAGGAAACACTCACCTATCTACCCTCTCCTTTCTTACCCGTACAACAGCTTCACATAGCCTGGTTTTATATGAGGTGCACTAAGCAATTCTTGCCTACTTGATTTATAATCCTATAGTATGGTACACTTTCATATTGAAATGACAACTGCCGAGTTTCGACCGGGACCCGACATCATTAATCCGCACGCTCCTAACTTCAGTGAGCTGCACTATCACGTCAGAATAGACGCGATGACGCCTGACGATAAGCGTTACTGGCTTTCAGATCAAATCCTCAAAGAAGAACACCGACTCCTCCGCGAACCATACAATATGCCACAAATCCGTGCAGAAGCAAAAATCATGTTTCTCACCGGTGGTCCAAAATCAGACGTGACTGAAGCTCGTGATTTTGACGGCAACCTTATTCACACAAGGCATTTGGATCATCCGCGCCCAATGTTTGCGGAAATCCCAGAAGCACTAAGCTCAATTTCTCATTGGTTTGATATGACTATCCAAAGCAAGGAAAACAACACGCTTCCACCTTCCCCTGTTGCTCCTCTTTCTGAAATTGCTGATGTCGTATATAACATTTCGCACCTCCTTACACTCGATGAATACTTCTGGGAAGAATACAACGAATACCTCAAGCGCATCGCGGGGTCGTTGGGATATGATCTAGATCAATTACTCACTATCGCTGTCTATAAATATAATTTCAGACTCGGACAAGGAAAATCACAAAAAAATATCGGCATAGAGAACGAACTGATCAACAAAGTACTGGCAAAAACAGGGCCAGATGGGAAACCTCTTTTCCCAGTACCGAGCGAATCCCAATTCCAACGAACATTCCACACATTAGCTGAAGTCCAAACACTCTTAAATACTCGCCTTGAGCAACTTCGTCAAGAATACGAATGGGAAAAAAATCCTGTTCTCCCCAAAGACCAGTCAAAGTAATTTCATAACTCCTCGTTTTCCCGTATGATAAGAAGGTGTCACACAAAACCCGATTATTGCTGTTTATTGGGCTTGCCCTAATTGTCAGGATTATCCTTATCCCTAATCCGGGATTTGAAGCTGATGTTTCGTTTTGGAAATCATGGGGGCTAGCAACCGTAGACTACGGTGCGGTCGAAGGACTAAAGCTCACCAACAACAACTATCCGACTCCATTTACCTATACATTAGGCGCAATAGTGTGGACATACGGACTCTTTGCTGACCCGCATAATTTTCAAGAGTTTTGGAGCAATACCAACGTATTATTTTTGACCGTCAGTAAAATGCTGCCTATTCTCGCGGACTTTGGCATTGCAGCGTTTATCCTTTCTATCGGCAGGCGCAGTAAATCGACAACCGGGCGCTTTGGGTTTCCTGACGTTAATTTTTCGCTCTTGGGCCTCTCATTCTACGAATTACTGGCGGTTGTTTATTTACTTAATCCCATCTCCATTATGGATGGTGCGTGGTGGGGACAGGTAGATTCGCTCGGTGTGTGCATTTTTTTGGGCGCAGTTATGTTGGCACTCAAAAAACAACCATTATGGGCGGGGGTCGTATTTATGCTCGCTATGATGACCAAGCTCCAAAACATGATTTACGCTCCTATTTTTTTCCTCTTTCTATGGCAACATTTGGGATACACCGGACTTATGACAGCAATAAGTGGTGCCGCTTTGGGATTTTTTGGTCTCAACGCAGAATTTATACTGACGAAAAACGCTGATCGCGTACTTGCCTCCCTCACCGAAAATTACGATTACTTCCCATGGATGAGCCTCATGGCATACAACCTGTGGTGGATTGTGTCAGGGGCCCGAGGTCTGATCACCTCAGATAAACTCACTGTGCTGGGCATACTCAATGCAAAAACAGTAGGGCTCACTATATTTAGCTCACTATACCTTTTTGCGGTAGTTCGCCAGTTGTTTGATAAAGCCAAAACACACACATCATCCATACTCCAAACATTCATTGAAAGTCTCATTATTGCTAATGCCGCATTTTTTCTTTTCCAGACGCAATCCCACGACCGCTACGCATTCCCACTTTCGGTATTTCTCCTTTTGTGGTCGCCTTTTTTTGTCACCCAGGGAGGATCACGATACGTCACAAAACGAATTCAACTGTTAGGTAGTTTATACGCTGGCTTTTCAGTATTTTATTTTTATAACCTTCATACTGCACTTGTCGTAAATTATCCGCAAAACGGTCTTCCATTACTCTCGCTCCTCACACACCCGATGGCAACGCTCATAACTGCTTGGATTCTCATTGGCTTATTTGGATTATTTCTCTTTTCACTTGTAAAACAATCAATAACGAGTAGAAAAATATTAATCCTTGTAGCTCTTATTTGGACAACTGCAATTGTTGGCATGAATATGCCAATAATCCAAAAAAAGCCGGTGTCACTCACATTTTTCTCGCCATTTATCAGCGAGCAGGCATACGGAACTCGTCAGATAAACAGGTCTGTCCAGAGCTCGTTTGGCGGCCCTTACAAATGGACACGTCTTTCGGTTCAATATCTTTTCTATACCCATGGCATCGGGACGCATGCAAACTCAAAATATGTATTTGACATCGCGGGAAAATTTACTCGATTTACGGTAGATTACGGTATAGACACTGAAGCAGGGACAAAAGCCTCAGCAGTATTTGAAATCTATGGAGACGGCAAACTTCTCCATCGGTCGCCTATCATGGGGCGATTTGACCTCCCCAAGCATGCTGAGGTAGATATCAAAGGCGTACGCCATTTGTGGCTTGTCACAAAAGACGCAGGAGATAATAACTATGATGACCATACAGATTGGCTAAACCCAATGCTCTGGCCATAAATTATGAAAGTTTTGGGGTATCTGGTAAATAGTAAATTGTTAATGGTAAATATATGAAGTCCTACGAAAAAATAATTGGCCTATGCTTCGTTCTCTTTGCCATAGGGTTTAACCTTTGGGTTTACCGAACTGAACCCACCGCGCTCATCGACCCAAACGATAATACGTTCCAGTTCGCTTTAGTTGATAGAACAAACCAAATATGGTCTTATGCACAACAAAAGTGTTCTGGCATTACTGCGCCTTTTTGCATGACGTTTTACCTTATAGATCACTGGGTGCCAAACTGGGCACAGGGATATAACCTCCCTTACTACTACTCTCATATACCCCAAATCACCATCGTAGCAACATACCGACTGCTTTCAGCGATTGGTCTATCGGTATCACTGTTTACCTATTATCACTGGGTCATCTATTTACTCCTCTCTCTATTTCCCCTTTCAATATTTATAACCCTTCGGGTTGCGGGGCTTCCCATGGCCACTGCAGGCATAGGTGCAATAATAGCCTCGCACCTTTCAACCGATGGACTGTATGGCTTAGACACCCCATCATTTCTGTGGCGAGGGTACGGACTTACCAGCCAACTATTTGCCATGTTATGGCTTCCTCTGGCGCTTTCTTATGCATTTCGATTATGTACGAGCAATGTAACGCGGAGAGATTATATCTATACAACCCTGTTCCTCAGCTTTACCACCGCAGGACATTTGGGCTTAGGCATCATCGCTTTTCTTAGCGTAGGCATCATCGCTATTAGCCCATCTTTACAATCTCTACTCACTCATGAATGGAACAAAGAAACAACAAGAAAACTTGTTACTACGCTCACACGTGTATTAATAATTTTTGGCATTGTTGGACTGCTCCTCGGCTACTGGATACTTCCCATCCTGAAAGATGGTAATTATCACAACATTTCTGTATGGGACGGTATATGGAAATTTAATTCTTTCGGCTATCGCGAAGTGCTCAAAAATCTACTAAACGGTGATCTTTTCGATTTTGGTCGCTTCCCTATTCTTACCATTGGGGTATTTGTTGGCTTATTTTCCGCTCTTATTACCTCACGCTATACGCCATTTGCGTTTCTCTTTGCTTTCTGGCTTCTTATGTATTTTGGCCGTACAACATGGGGAAGCCTCATGAGCATTATCCCGGGCATGGATGATTTTCATATTTCTCGATTTATTGTCGGTGTTCATACCGCAGGACTTTTCCTTATCGCTACTGGTATAGATTGGCTTATCCAAACAACCTCCTCTTATTTTTCACGCCTATATCGCTCTCGTATGCTGTCACTTTCGTTGTTCTCGTATTTAGTCATACTCGTTATTTTCGTTATTTTCGTTTTCCCCCAAAGCCTCCGGTACGCGTCACACAATGACATTCTCATCTCACGCGCCAACGAAAACTACGTCAAGAATGCCGCTGATACCGACCGTTTATTCTCCATACTCACTCAAAAAATGGTAGAAAAACCAGGTCGAGTATTTGCAGGTCGCGGGGGCAACTGGGGCAAGGAGTTCCGGATTGCAGAAACTCCTCTATATATGCACCTATCAACCTATGGTATTCCAGTTATCCTTTGGCTGCCGGAAACATGGTCACCTAACTCCGACACCGAACAATACTTTTCCGAACAAAATATCGCTCACTACTCGCTCTACAACGTCCGATATGTCGTAACACCGGCTAATCTCCCATCTGACGCAATCCAGCCCTTCTGGAAGCTTATAGAAACCGGTGCAACATGGAAATTCTATGAGGTGACGGTTAATGAAAACAACGAAAATAATAATAAAACAATACAACCTGACTCCATAGCAGGCGGGCAATCATACAACTCCTCGATGGGCTATATCACCACCGGAATAAAACCAGCGATAGTTTCTGCTGATAAATCAAATTATCGAAGCCTCATACGGCTTTGGATGCATTCAGATGCTCCGAAAGCTTTTCTCTATCCCGAACTTACCTTTGACCGAAACTATCCACGCCCCACAGGACTCCCTAACTTCCGCATGCTCGATGAGGCTACTTACAAAGTACCAGACGGTTCACTCCACAATCTATTTGCAGAAACGCCCCGCTACGCAAACCCGCAAGGAACACCGAGTGCTATACCACGCATTACCAACCAAGGCTACAGCACTGACATGGAATTTCATGCGACCATCGTAAACACGACACCTTGTCCATCCTGTATCGTCATCCTCCGGCAGTCATTTCACCCTTCGTGGCACATAACGGTGAACGGAAAACAGGCGCAATCGTTTGCAGTATTTCCGTTTTACACCGCGGTAATGGTTGAGGAACAAGGAGAACACACCATCACATTTACCTATCAGCCAACAGTCACCAAAAAATTACTTTTTGTTGTTGGCATCGTTACACTTTTCTTGCTTATTTTTGCACTACGAAAAAAACAGCAATAACGACATGCTATGCTTTACGATACGCGATATTTATGGCTTTCTGTAGCACTATTCTTCGCTAGTATTTTCCCACTCTTTTTATCTTCCCAGGCGACTTCACAACGCGCTGATATTCTCATAATTGCCCCCCATCCTGATGATGCGGTGCTTTGCTGTGCTGGCTTCATACAACAAGCCATTACCAAAGGACAATCTATACATATTCTCGAGCTAACTCATGGTGAAGCATACACAGATGCTGCAGCATATCTATCTAAAAAACCCGCAACATCGCTCACAACAGATGACTATCTACGTCTTGGTAACGCTCGTAAAAAAGAAGAATACCGTGCGACACATATCCTCGGACTTTCTCGGCACAATATCACATTTTTAGGGTATCCGGATGGCCTACTTGAAGAAGTGTACAATACCCACGATGGTAGCCCCTTTTCTAGCCGGTACACCGGTCTTTCAGCATCTCCGGAAACAGGTATGCCCTATGCCAATGCTGCAATGACTAACGATATTGCGACTACCATAACACGCACAAAACCAACGCTTATTGTCGTACCTGATACAGGTGACACTGCACTCGATCACATCATCGCCCGAAAATTTGTCGATGATGCTATGGAGCATATCGCCTACCAGGGACAATTACTCACCTACGTCATCCATAATGACGCAGCGCCTTTGTTTGCAAACGATACCCCGCTCATGCGCATACACCTAAACAAACTCGAAAAACGCAAGAAATTGAAAGCGATAACCACTTATCGAACGCAACATGCTATCGAACCTGAATATGTATTCTCATTTGCTAACAATGAGGAAATATTTGCTCAATTCACGCAGCCCTGAGGTGGAAGGTACTCTCGACCATCAAAAACTTCGTTTTTGAAGTAGTTATACCGATCTTCGTTGTATGCCTTAAGCTCGCACGCCTTAAACACGTACCCTGCACCCTCTTCAGCAAACTCCTCTGCGCAGTCAGGATTGGGATAATCGCTAAACGGTACACCATCATACGAACCATCTGGTTTACACCCTATCATTGTGTGAAATCCGACTGGAGTATTGCTATGCTGCCCTACTGAAAACATATTATAAAATCCGGCAAGCGGCACAAACGCTGGTATGGTGAGCTGATCAACCGCATACGCGTGCATTACCTCATGTATCACTGCATACGACATCAACTCTGGCTGCTGCTCGGTAAGCAATATACGCCGATGATATGGAAACGTTTGATTATCAACACCACCTATATTGTCTCGTCCACTACCAAGCACCCGCTGCCAAAGTGATTGCCAACTTAAGTCATCCCCATAAAGAATGCCAGAAGGATACACCACTATCTCAAAATCTTTTTTCATCAACCCTGGAGGAAGTAATGCTAACGCGTCATATACCTGATTTTTAATATTATTGACACCTGTAATGACATTTACGCGTTTATTAAGCCCATCAGCAACGACCACATTTCCCTCTGCATTACAGCTAATCGGCATGCCATCGACACTCACATGTGCATTAATATTTGTTGCTCCCGCGACTGCATAGCTATCGCATCGGTCACCTTCATATGCAATACATGCGCCCTGCTGGCAACCACGCACTGGACAGGAGGCAACGTGTTGGGTAAATGTCTGTGTATCAGAGTCAAACAAATACACGTCATTTCCCTGACAGACCATATCGATAATTGCGTTTTGCGGTCGCACGTACCCCACCGGACCCAAACAATCAGCAATATCCCCAGATTGTTTGCATGTTTGGTTGCCTAAGCACGTCCGCACGACATTTCCAGTCGCACGCTCTATGACCGACAAGCCATCTGTACTACAAGTAAACTCACGATAATACGACATGGTCGCAAGATCATCTATGGCAAGACATGAATTCATAGCGCCATAATTACTATCAAATCCATAAAGAAGCGGTGTCCTTTTCATCGCGTCAGTACACTGCTCAGGGAACGTCATCTGTGCTTTTTGCGCACAATCATTATTGACACACCCATCAAGACATCTAAATGACGCATTTATATCGATTGAAAACCCACCTGGTGCTATCATGGTGCGCTTCAACAGATACTGTTTATCCACCGAGCAAACAAAATCTTCGTACGCAGAAAGCTGTGTACAACAACCGGTTGCGCTACATTGTTGACCCGCGGGACACAGCCCATTCACCGCACATGAACCCAAGGTACACTGTGGAGTCACTGGTGGCGGAGGCGGAGCGGTTACATACCAAATTCCTGCCTTAATCGCCCCGTCTACAAGAAATCCGATCGGAGGCACTGCTAATATGAGCATCCGCACATAACTGCGAGCATCGGCATCCATCCGCTCCCGTTCACTTCTGTTTCTCATGCCGCGCACTACCCTTCGTGGCGACTTTCCCCATGTGGGACACGTACCATCGCGGGTCGTCTCGGCAGCGTACGCTACGTATTCACTCCTCATGGCATAACAATCTGGATTCGTAAACACTCCGGTTATGGCTTGTGTGACATTATTCAGCGCATCTGTAGTGGTTGTCGCTTGCGCTTGGGATATTGCTTTATTTTTCTCCACAATTGCCGGAATACGTATGCGGATCGACTGCACCACACTACTCATATTTTCTGTGGACGGATCGACAGGGCTAGATACATGACGTATCACCGGATTTGCCGCATCTACCCAAATACGACCCTCAAAACCCCTTTCTCGTAACGGGCTTACATATATCGACACCCACTTGTTAGCATCACCTATCGCTTTCCAATCAAAGGGCGCATCGGTGATCGTATACGTATCCGAAACACCCATCTCACTTACTTCATCCCCCACCTGTAATGAATACAGAGATCCATCTGGTTTCATCACCTCGAAACCCTCGTGTAATCGAATGCTAGGCATTTTCTGCACAAAATATGTCCCGTTTATATGTGCCACGTCAAATGCAAGCGGTGGGGTGATAATCTCAGCAAACTCTTCGGTATATCTGGGCCATACCGTAATTTTGCCTGCTTGCTTTGCCCCTTTCTTATACAAATTTCCCCGTCTATCAGTAGAAAATCTAATTTCATACTCATCATCCCAAACGATGCTGTGTTGATATGCCATCACAAATAGAGCAGCAGTACCATCTGTATGCAGCGATACACGAATACCGGGCTCAAGCACATCAACACTATCTGCAACTTCTTGTATCGAAGGATGATATGTATTATCGATAGGAAGTCGTACTACAGCATCGCCATTCGTCACTTCCACGTATGTTTCTTCGTGTGTTACACGAATTTCTTTTCCGTCATCAAACGGATGCGGCACGAGCCATTCATTTTCTTGAAGTGATCGCACGTCCTGATTTGTGTCCTTCGCCATTTCTTGCCACACAGCATACACATCTCTCGCGGTCGGACTACTTGCAATAAGCGTTACTAATGCATCGGAAATGAGAAAATCTGCAGGATTTGCATCCTGCTCATGACCCTCAGTTAACTCACGATAAAAGAATGGTTGTGCTGCCTGTAATGTGACTGAATATCTATCACGAAGCATAGTGAGAAAATTGATAGTGGCAGTCTGTTTCTCTATGGCAGTAAGCATTCCTTCTTGTTGTCCGTACAACCACATATATCCTAAAAATGCAGTCATATCGGTATCGAACTGCCTACGAAATGCATCTCGCACCGAGAGCTCGGGAAGATTTATTATGTCCATAAATTCAGCATCTCTCGTGGTCTCGGTTATTTCTGAAAGTCGTATAACTGCTTCGCGCGCTTCGCTCGTTGCCTCCAATTCAATGGCTGGTTCTACATCTAATGTATCTTGAAACGAAACCGGTTCACGCTGTCTCCCAAGGAGTACATTCCACATCACTTGCTGTTCATGCCACCACTGCTGCATAGAACGCCAAAATTGCCCACGTTCCGCGCTTCGCACCGCACTCATGAGTGAGCGGGCAGCAAGGAGACATACGCTCCCTACAGTTTCGGGGTTTTTCGACTGTGCATATACTTTGTGTTGTACGCCTACATCAACATAACAACTGGGCTTTACTAATGCCGCTATCATGACCGCTAATACTTGTTCAGGGCTATACGACAACGCTTCAGGCACCGCCACATTTTCTGTTCGGAACCGCGATGACAATCGCTTTATTTTACCCATTTGAAACTCAGCTATCCCATCATCACGAAGCGTAATAGTGCCAAGTTCCACGTCTACCGACTCTTTCACAATAGCGGTATCACCAATGACAACACCATCGGGGTGTATCACGCGAAGGCTTACCGATTCTCCCGGGCGCAACTGAGAAAGGATCTCTCTCATTACCCCATCAAACTCCAATTGCGCAAATGTCCTATTTATCGACCCTGTGACACGGAAAATCTGGTCGTCTCCATCAGGAAATATTGTTTTTTCTGGCAACGTATCGATAAGCGTTGCCACTGCAGTAAGAAATGCAGTTTTATCTTCGTTACTCGTCACATTCCATGCCGCAAATGCCCGTTCGTAATTATACCGCGATCCTGCGGGAACAACCCGAAGAGATTCAGTAGAAAAGTCGATATTATCTCCGTTTTTACCCGGTCGCTGATTGGCGTGTCGAAGGATCATGTGCCCCTGTGTGTCAACATCGACAACATATAAAATGACATTTTTGGTTGTCTTGGGAACAAAGGTCACTGTATCGCCCACCTCTATAGATGCCATACCAGCGTGCGTTTCCGTATGTGGATCATATCGCTTATTATTGACCCAAATTGGGATGGTATTGCCAGTTAAATATGCCTGTGTATCCGTTACTGAAAAGTATCCGAGTGTTAATCCGTCTACTTTCACTTCTCCTAACACTGGGCGTTCTGACGTAATGCCTACAGAGGTCTCAAGCGTTCTCGGTGAAGCCGCTATGGAAACACCGTTATCCAACACGCCTTCTGGCGTTTGCGCAAAAACGATAAACGACACGTCATCATCTATCTGGTCATATAAATTACTATACCGATCAAGAAATGCCACGATGCGAGATTCTGCTTCCTGTGCACTTATCACTCCTTTAAGTTCACTATGTAATGCACCCACGAGTGAAGGACGATCAGCAAAAAGCGACCGCAACGCATCTGAGCCAACAATCACAAATCCACCAACAGGAATTGCTGAAATATCTACAGTTCCAGCGTATCCTTCTTCGATCATCTGAGGCAAATTTGTCGTTCTCGTCTGATATAAACGCTTCATCTCCAGCGGCAACGCTTTCCAAGCCTCAAGCACGTCAACTAACTGCACTTCTGCCCCACTCATCTCGTTTAATGCAGTATGAAAATTATTTGGCGGTGACACTTCTCCAATTTCTTCCGGTGAAACAGTAAATACACTTTGATCGCCAATACGGAAGCTCACTATTTTCCACCCTGTTGGTGTTTGCACCGCGTGGTGCACGCTGATAGTCGTTTGTGCTGGTCTATTTGTGGGCGATGACGCGGGAACAATAGTTGAAAGATGCCTTTCTATCAGTGTGACAATGTCGCCAACCCTATTTGATGGATCAGCACCATCTAAATCAAGTTCATCAAATGCCCGAAGTACAGCTCCATAAACGGCTAGCGCACGCACCATTGCTTCATCCTGCACCTCCTGATCAAAATAATTCTCACCCTGATCATTCCGTATACTATTGGACACTCCATCCACAATCACTGCAGTTCGGGTGCTTCTGATAATGACGTCCTGTCCTCCTATCGTCATAGTCGATCCATCAGCCAGTTGCCGCACCCCGTTATGCATGAGGCCGGCTTTGCTCGCTTTCGCTTTTGCCACTCCAACGCTATTTACTGGTGTTGCCACATATTGATCTACCAACGGAGTAGCTGGTGCCATAAGCATCCCGCTTGCGGGGCCCATCAAGCGCTGTTGGATATTCCGGTCAATCTTGTACTGACGAAGTGCCACATCATCAAATGCTGGATTTGCGCCTCGTATAAGCGTATCTATCTGACGACTGATTTCTGCTATTTCCTCCTCGATAGGCACTCTCCCTTCCGAGGTCATGGAGGGCAAAATACTTGTGCGAAGGGCTTCTCCCCGAGCCACGAGCGCTTCGAGCTCCTGTAAATATGCGGTCGCTTCTACCTCATTTCCTTGCTGCACGCGCGTCTCTAAAATATTTTTAATAGCATTCGTTTTTAACAAATCATCCTTTGACATTGAGCCAGCATCATAGACTGTCTTTATGGCGGCAATTACATTCGCTGCGCGTTCATTGCCCAATTTTCTTTGGAGTAATTCTTGAAAATCATTTTCAGCGCCCGGTTTCGCAAAATATGAATGTGCCAACATACGCTCTGCCGTGCCAGGCACTTCCCCTTTGTCCAACTCATCCAAAAGTAACGGTATCCATGACATTTTACCTCCGTAGTTATTTCCAAACATTCGATAGCTCAAGTGCGCTATTTTCCCAAAAAATGTTTGCGACTGTTCCGTCACCCTTCGAGTAAAGTAATCGGTAAATATTTCGTTCGCGAGATCTGAACCCTGAGATTCTGAATATGAAACGAACTGCTTATCCTGCGTTATATTCAGCGCATGGGTGAGCTCATGATAATAAGCATTTGGAAACGTTATAAGCTGCCATGCGGGCAATATAAACATCAACACTCCGGCAATTGCAGTAACTATTGCCAATGGAGGCGCAGCTAAATGAAGCAATACATATACACCTGCTGCTATAAAGAGTGCTGACAATCCCGTCATCGGCACGACATACTGTTGGCCGGTACGATCATCAAAGTGTCCTCGTTCAAACAGTCCTGAATACAGATTTACCAGCCGAAATATCACTTCTCCAAACGCGCTCAAACGGGTCACGCCTAATGACTTCATATACGTATTTCTATTTTCCTGGCTCGGAAACATAGAGTCTTTGATGATTGTCAGGGGCGACACAGTAACCAACTTTTGCGTCCTTTCCCGTAACTGCTCCTCCGTAAGCACTCCCAACTCATCGACAAGCACCCGCTTTGCATCGGCGGCGGCAGGATTTCTCAGTGTGCCCCGAACATTGAATTGTTGGTTAGTAGGCGGTGTTACCAGCGTTCCGCTTGCGGGGCCCATCAAACGTTGTTGGATATTCCGGTCAATCTTGTACTGACGGAGCTGTTCATCCGTAAAGTCAGTGAAAATAGTCCGAATATGCGCATCTATTTGTCGAGAAATTTCCGTAATTTCACTCTGAATTGCGCGCATTATTACATCATCCGTTGACGGGGTGATCGTGCGCTGTAACGCTTCCCCTTCGGCAACCAAACGCTCTAATTCCAAACGGAAATTAAGCATGGTGTGCTCTGCACGGTCTGCGATTAACACACTGTCAGAGCGATCATATCCCGCGACATATCGTACAAGATAATCGGTAAGAAACGCCTTTGCACGAGGCAGCATACCAGCACGTATCCGCTCACGAGCAGGCATTAGCGTACTCGCAAATCGCGAACGAAATCCGGGAGGTAATTTCCAATACACCCATTCAAACAGACCGGAATACCATCGTTTCTGACTCGCAGGATCAACGTACATCTGTTTGAACACTTCTACATCCGCATCTTCTACCAAACCCAACTTCCACAATCTCACCGCACCTCGCTTATCGTATGGATCATAGTATGAAAGCGCAGTTTGAAGCTCGCTGTCATCGACAAACATGAGATTTGTTTGCCTTCTGACGGTTTCATACCATTCCGCCTGCGCCAAATCACTTTCGACAGCACCAAA
Source organism: Candidatus Gottesmanbacteria bacterium UBA5942 (assembly GCA_002430725.1). Classification (GTDB taxonomy): domain Bacteria; phylum Patescibacteriota; class Microgenomatia; order UBA10105; family UBA927; genus UBA927. Next base: position 6,208 of record DJCU01000008.1, on the reverse strand, counting down.
CCTTGCTTCAAGCTCCGCTTTATCAACCACTGTTTGCCCGTCTATCGTTTGCATATCAATAATTTTAGAAACGACTGTTGGCTGCAAATTATACACGTGACCACCTTCGGTATATGTCCCCGCGAGTGCCTGTGTCAACGCGTTTATCAGCGCTTGCGCCTGCGCTTCATCTCCTACTATCGTCAACTCAAAATCCCCGCCTTTCCGATACAAGTCATACCACGCAAGATCACCTACCTCTAACTGTTTATTCACCGCGATAATTCGATCAAAAAGGTGTCGGATAAACACATTACCAGCGGCATCACCAAACCGATCGTTGAGGAGCTTAAGAACACCAGATACACTGATGCGCACCAGATATGCATTTTTCCCATCCGATTCAGATTTTCCAAACGTGTCTATCATGTGAGGCACTAAATGATCCAAATAGTCATTCCGGTGGACAAACGACTCTACCCCCGCGTCTTGCGCTCCCGTAAAGAGCACAGGATCGAGCAACGCTTCTTCAATAAATTGTAAGTACGCTTCTTTTTGACCTTGAGAAACGGATGATGCATCGAGTTCGTCAAAAAACATGCCGACTTCCGGATGTATTCGCACTAATCGCTCTCTTCTGACCGTATGGGGTATGCTTGGATCACGCTCTGAAAAACCTATCCACTCATCTCCGCGAGTGCTTAACACTTTTACGCGTGCCGGCTCATACGAAATGATGTCTCCCCGTCCGCCATATAAACCGCGCACCTGCTGTATACGGTTTTTCACCCGATCAGCCATATCAGAAGGCAACGGTTCTTTGGAAACTAACGCAAACGTATCTCCTGCAACCCGAAGCTCTATATCTATTCCAAACTCACGATTAAGCTCGCCCAACGCCTCAGCAATATCATGAAGCAGTATGTCGCCTGTTACTCCGTATGGGGTAACACCGGTTTGATTTGCCCGATAAAGACTATCGATATCAGCAATCAAAATGTGATATCCAGCTTTCACCATGCGGATAAACAAGAAAGAGGATAATACTTGAAGCGGATCGCGAGTTCTCCGTAATGACGCAACAATTTCTTCGCGTCTCCCTGGAGAAACGACATTAGTGTTTTGATTTTCGCCAATCTTAATATCATCAGAAATAACTGGCACAGGAAGGATACGCGCTAATCCAGCATCTATAACTCTGTTTTTTACAAACCCTTCGAACCAGTCCCTCGCGACTGGGCGATCTGCTAACTCGACAAACGGATTTATACCATAGAGATCAGCTACGACCACCATCGCATCCCCTTCAGCCCCTTGAGGATTTCGCGGATTGGTGTGATACACATACAACATGCCATCGATTACCCGCACTCTATACTCATTTGTTCCTACGCGAAACTCAGAGCCATCAGTCAAATACCACGCATCAAGCGCTTTTGTTTTTTCGCCATTCACTGGCGGCAGACTCAGCTCATCAGTTGCCATTACATTCAATATCCATTTCCCGGTGGGCACACCATCGATTGTCTTTTCCATGATGACCCCGAACACACTTTCCTCTGAAGCAATGCTCCCCTGATAACGCATGGTCCTAGTAAAGAAACCAACTCCTCGAGTAGTCGGAATTTGTGCAATTGGTTCTTCAAAACCTAATGCATTCATCATGGTTACCACCGGAGCATCCATCGCTGCTTCAGCCACTGGTGCTATCGTATTCACCACGCTTCCCGCAGGACAGGAGGTGTTTCCAGACGGAGAACCTAGCTGTGCAAACACCGGACGAATAAATCTAAATGCGGCACCTCCACACATACGATCATTTATCCAAGTTGCAGCACTTCGTACGGCTTGTTTCGCGGATCTTGTGAGTGGGCTATATGTCCTCTCCAGTGCCCGCGCACCATCCAGTACCCGCTCACGTCCCGTAGCCGGACGCATATCTGTTAACCGTTGAACCGATGGAGATCGCCACACATATTTTTCTACCTCAAATCTGTTTTCAATCACCGTCTGCTTGATAAACCCTGCCCGTTCATAAAATCGAACAAGCGCGTCATACGCATCGTCTACTTCAACCCCTTCAGCGACATAATGAGGAACAGGGGTTAATCGAATTTCATTAAATTGTTCTTTAAGAACAGCAAGCACATTCGTGCCATACGACTGGTTCTGATACTGAGGATCGATAATGAGGTTACGAAGCTCAACCACTTCATTTGCTGTCTGGTAAACGATAAATCCAACTGTCTCCCCCGATGCATTCCGTACAAAGAAAAACTGATTGTCGTCACCCGTTGGTAATGTTTCGAGAAGGAAACGTGGGTATGTAGCCTTGAGTGTGCTCCGATACCGATCTGCTTCAGCGCGGGTTGTGGCGACAAGAGTAACTTCAGCTTGAATCGATGAAACAGTGGTTACGTCTGTATCGATTATGTTTGAACCGAACGTAAAGTACTTTGCAAATTGAGCAAGGATTGGGTTACTTTGCAAAATAGTTGTTGGTGCAGGCATCCAATCGCGCACTCTGTCCATAAGTGATGATCCTTCTGGCATCGCGCCTCTTATTTGTTCAAGTACCTCCCTGGTTCGCTCTAACAAAGCTGCATCGTCTGGAGCAGGACGTGCTTGAAGACGCGCATTGAGCGATTGTAACGCTCTATTTATCGCACTTCTTGCGCTTGCACCCTGTGCCACATCTAACTCTGCCAACGCTATCGCTATAGTTGCATCATGAATAGCAAGCTGATGTGCCGGTAAATCTCTTTCAGTAAGTTTATATGCCTGCAGTGCCTGTATTTTTTCTGTATCTGTCATATTATTCGACTGGATTGCGTCTATTACCCGCTCAGTAATAACCGCCTCAACCACACAGTTTGCTTTACTACCCATGCATACGTCATCAGACAAAATAGGTATTGTTGGGGCAATAACTGTTGCAGGAACAACATCAGCAAGAACAGCAATCATATTCCGAAGGAGCGTTGAAGATTCTCGTTGGTAATATATTTCCGGATCAATCTTTTCGCTTTGAGCACCTGCCCATGCAGTAGTCTTTAGCACTTCTAGCTCTGCTAGATATTGCTTCCACACTTCTTCAGCACTATGTAAATATGATTTCTTGAGAGCACTATTTGTTTCATGAGCTATCCTGCGCAGTAACCAATCAATAGTTTGCCTTGCGGCACCAAATCCTGATAAAGCCAAATGCCTTTGCACATGACCAATCTCATCTGTAGCATGATCTGCATAAAATTGTGCAGCTCTCGCAACCTTTTCACGTTCTTGTATCTTTAATTCCGCCTCTCTAATCAGCTTCACCATCTTTGGATAGCGGGGATCGTTTTTCGTAATTTCACCAGAAGGATATGCAAGTTCTCTCACTCGCGCATCTGTAGAGCCTAATATAGACGCAATGTCCGAGAGAGATAAATATTGTCTCGTAGCTCCCCACGCTCTTGCTTGATATGCGCCTTGCCTCACCGGAGACAACCTCGCTACACGACCGCGCACCTGAGAAAGTGTGCTTGGCTTCATGATGCCCGTGATCATCTCGTAAAAACCGCCAGCTTGTTGCACTTGCTCGTCCGGCTGGAAATTAACACCTCTTCCAATATTTGCGCTTCCGATTGCTACATTTCCGGAGTGCCCTGAGATTTCTATATTCTGACGCTTTTCGTCTCGTTCACGCTCAGAAATCGAGATTGCATTAGGAATAAGTGATGCAATATTATCCATGCTCGCTTCATTTTGTGAAGCAACTAGAACTGCACGACCAGAATTTCGCAAAACCTCTGCGTCTGATTGGATGGCATGCAACTTAGCATCTTCAGTAACGAACAATCGAGGTTCGTAATCAATTCTGTCTTTTTCTATAATCACCCACTGACCTTGTTGATTTTCTATAATCGCGTTAAGCCATATACCGCTGGCCTGATCAAAATACTCAACTAAACGCAGCCTATCAGTACCCTGAGGTTGTCTAGCGATAGATATCCAAAGCGGTTGTGGAATCGATGCGTATTCTAAATCGTAATATGTTTCTAATTCATCAATTTCTTCATAAGCAGTTCCCGTAAACACGATAACGCTTCCAACCTGACGAACAAATGCCATTGTGGTGTGTTTGTCCCGCACTTCATCGTTAACAACGCTAAACCCTGACGTTCTCCCATGTTTTGCCTCCAACGCCCACTGGATACCCGACTGGAATTTCTTATCGAGATCGGCCAACTGCTCGTTATCGAGTAATGTGATCTCACCGGTATATTGATCATAAAGATAATCTTTTCCTTCTCGCATAAACGCGGCGCGCCTCGCAAACTCCTTGTACTCAATAAACTTCTCTTCGGACATTGCATCAGGTTTGTATGTATCTAATTTTTCGTTCGCTTCTGGTGTTAGTAAAGAAAGTATTTCTTGTTGTTCGTCCGGTATTACATACCCTCCTTCAGTAACCATTTGCTGTGTGTTGCGCGCCATTGTTACAATCAATAGCTCCTCTTCAGATGTAAGGCCAGCACTTTCACCCTGTGCCGCTTCTACTTCAACAATAGGAGTTAACGCTTCCTGCAACAAACTTTTATCTCCTTCATCAGGCAACAACGTATATGCATTAATATCTATGTCGACACCTGTCCGAAGTGCTCGTCCCGATGCTGCCACAATGTCAGAAAGTTTACCGTACGTAATACGAATTGATGGATTTAATGACTTTCCCTTTGCTGCGAACCCTGAAGATATGCGGAACGGTCTAAATAACTCGCCAACATCTGCTAAATCTCGCTGTGCCAAATCAGCATTAGCTGAACTAACCAACACCGGTTGCCCCATAAGCGCACGAATGAGCGCGACACATGCGGTGGCATATGTTTTTCCTGTGCCAGTCGGTAATTCTATTGCAATAGATTTGCTAAATATCGCTTTTCGTATAGCCAACAGTTGTGCATCAGTAAATGAAGATATTTGTTTTTTGTCTGATAGCAGCCGCTCAAATGCTATCACTGTATGAAGAGCCAACTCTTCAATTTCTTTACTCGTTCCCGAGGCCATCACCGTTCTTGCTTCAACTATAACACTGTTTATAAGCGAGTCTGTAGTAACCTCTGCGCTCTGAATTCGAGCCTTTTCTACCGACTCAATAAATCCAAATTCTGTTTGATATGTTCTCTGCAAGTCAGCCACCAAAGCGTCCTGCGCACCTTTATCAAAGCGTACTGATGACTGCACAGTTCTTCCATTCGTTCCGATGCTGTCGACAACCTGCACTCGGGGCAATGGAAGGATACGAATTCCTAATGTATTAAATCGCTGTGAAATGCGGCTACTTGCAGCAGTAATACCAGCGCTAGTTTGCTTCCACGCTCTACCCAACAATGGACCAACATTTTTTACGTTCAATGAACGGGTAAATTCAACAACTTGCCTGGTGCTACTGCGGATATCAAACACATCTTTTTTCCACATTTGCTCAATCATGAATCTCCACGCAGTCGGATTTCTTGCGTACTCTAGGTATCTGGCGTAATCCGCTAGTTGTGTACCTGATATTTCAGATATTGGAACGAATAACCGCCCCACACCCAACTGGAATATATCTATTTCAAGATCGGTAATACCTGCAGATACTTTATTCGCCAAATATATGTCATTGACATACACATCAAACGGAACGGTGACAACCCTATATGGCCGCTTTCCAGCTGTATCTTTATTGCGCAGTACATATTCACGACTTACCATTGGCTGTCCTGGATATTTCTGCTCGAGTGTAAGTACGTCTTTTTTTGCATCCGTAAGACTGACATACGGAAGATTAGAAAACTCTATCGCATATCTAATACCATCTATGTCCACCACCACGAGTGCGTGAGGATATGAGACCGATGTATTTTTAGATGTTGAAAATCCAGTCGTCACCGTTTCGGTAGTTATTGCTGGAATTTGCAAAGTAGAGAGATAAATTTGCGCTAACGTTGCCTGCTCGGCACACGTTCCTGAAGCTATTAAATCAATAAGATTGTATGACTCCCTCTTGCGATACACGTCATCTAAATCATCCTGAGCATAAGGATTTACTACCGATAAAGCGGTGTGTATAGCGTTTAACGCATCCACCTTCTCTTCTGTAGTTCCCGTCTTAAATATTCGTATAATATTTTCTCTTGAGAAATCTTTACCCTCTTTTACACCGATAGCATAGAGCTCTGTGTCGATAGTACGGATAAGCCCA
>DJCU01000006.1 GCA_002430725.1 Candidatus Gottesmanbacteria bacterium UBA5942 | reverse complement strand
ATAAGAGACAGCATTAAATCTAAGTTCAGCGTGGATTTCATCCCAACTTTTATGATCTAAAACTTCCTGTTTGACTACTTTAATAATTTCCTTTGTTATCATATAGCATTACTATTAATGCTTTCCTCAAATAAGTGTAATACAAACGCGATAAGAATGTAACAATTTTCATTAGGTATATACCGATAGAGCACAGATCATTCGTCATTGGCTAACGCGGGTTCGAGGGCACGTAAAAAATTACAAGATATGTTAACGCAATATGATTAACTGAATTTAGGATTTGAAATTATTATTGTTCCAATTTCATCCCAACACCTGTTATTTGAATCGACCATACTATAAGTGTGTATTTACCGCTTTACCTGTACCAAAATATACAACTCTGCTGGTTTTCTGTGAGGATACTAAATCGGATTTTTGTGCATGTGTTAAGTTTTTGATTTCTTTTTCCCTTTTATATGTTGCGGCATGGCTTAGATGTTTTTCCGAAAATATAAGTTTTACAGGTTTTCTTTTGCTTGTGTATTTTGCACCTCCTGAATGATTGTGTTGAAATATACGTTTTTCTAGATTTTTTGTAACTCCTGTGTAAAAAGTTCCGTCAGAACATTCAACTATGTACACCCACATTGGCGAAAAAACGTCCATGCATTCAGTCTATATCAAACTCCAAATATCATCCAAGTTGCATCTTGCTGTAAGTATGTTTTAATTTCATCCCAACACCTGTACATACAAAAAAGGACCAGCTTAGGCTGGTCTTTTTTGTCTCTGCACTTTGTGCAGGGTTTCAAACCATTTCGGTTCGGAGCGCTTTATCCGTCACTATGCGCTGGTTGACCTGCTAAATACCTGTCTTACCTTTTTTGCAACCATGTCGAGATCAAGCAAGGATTTGATTAAGTCTGTGCGAGCAGAAGCGATTTGAGCATCAAGATCAAGAATTCCTCTCGCTTGTCGTTGCTGAATATCTAATATATCGATTTCCGTTTGAGTTTCTCGGATATGCCGCAAACCTGCGACAAACCCAGGAATTGGTGAGGCAAGCTGCTCCCTTCTTCTTGAGGAACTTCGATTGCGTTTCATCGTATGCCCTATACTTTACAACCTTTTCTTTTTTTATGTCAAATAGATTACACTAGAGTGCGTCTCTGCATGTTTTTATAAGCTGTTTTACCTCTTAGAGTTCAGTGCTGTCATCACGCCCTGATACACGTCTTCCGGCTGATTAATCGCTCGTACATGCAAAGAGTGCCATCCGTTTTCTCTGATTGCTCTCATCCGTAGCCCAAGCTTGTCGTAAAAATGACCAAGTCTGCGCAATACGCCAGTTGGCGTATCGTCATCTCTCGCTCTCGCGTTGACTCCCAGCGCTAGCCTATCGAGGCTGAGCCATCCGGGTATACGGAGCGAGACGACAGTTACCGGCATGGCTAAACCTGTGTCGCGGAGTAGTTGAGGATACCCTTGGGTCTCTTCTACGGTTCTAAATGGCCCGTCTAAAATGAAGCCGCGTGTTAAATCTCCTTCTGCAAACCTCCGCTTCATGACATCGAGCAACATGTAGGGTGGGAAATAGGCATTTTCGGCAAACATTTTTCTTGCTGCGTCACCAATTGGGCCTTTGTCATTTTTTGCGTATTCACGCAACAAATCACCGGGATACACGCGGGGCAATCCTGTCTCTGCAGCTAACCGCTTTGTGATAGTAGATTTGCCAGAACCTTCTGGGCCAATGACACCAATAATTATATTTTCTAATTTCTTCATAAATGTATACTTCTTGGCGATTATACGCTCTAGACAATAGATGTCAAACGAGGAAAATTCCTATTTATTGAGTCGCGGTGGTAGTGGGGTGGAAAATTTTAAACGCAGCAGTGCCATCTTCACGATATATCATTTTTTCAACGTTTGTATTGGGCACATCTTTGCAGTCTCCCAAGGATACATAGATATGATCCGGCAGCGCTATTTCTTTTTTGTCGGTGAGAAAACAATCGATCGGCATGAAGGATAACGTGGGAAACAGCGTTTTGAGCCGGTCTGTTTTTGGGAGTAACTGCACTTCCTTTGGTTGCTTTCGTAAATACCAAAAGTAATACATTTCATTGTTATCAGCTGACGCAGTAACAAATGCTAATTGGTTTTTGTCGCTTATTGACTGTACGTACATCACCAATTCTTTTTCACCGTTGTTGCGATACCACGTTTTGTGCGTCCGGCTATGGCTAAAATATTCATGCGCAAATTGGCTGGATGAGTACACAAAAATAGCACTAAAAATGATAAGTACCACCATTTTATAGTTGTTCTTTAGCAAGGGAAGTACTTTGTGTGTCCCGATAGATGTGAGGAGAACAATAACCGGAATAAACAAACTTGACCGCTGCACGTTGGGAATATCTTCAAATGTAAACGCGGCAGGGATGATGCTTGCGACCAGCGCCCAAAGGAGTGTGAGCGCGTTTGTATAACTTTTTGTAAATAACCCAGCGATAGTTGTGGCAAAGCCGATGATAAATAAGCTGTACATCCAGAGTGGCATAAGCGTTGCTTTACCCGCCAAATATCGACTAGGCATAAAGTCATCAAACAGCAGGTAGCTTGTACTTACGTGTCGAAGCCCGTTTTCTAGCGCTTTGTTTGAGTAGGCAACAAGTTTATTGTGCCAAAGCCGAGTAAGCAAAGGATTTTGTCCACCATCTTCTCGAATAGCTTCCTCCAATACAAATTTTGTTTCAGGAAACGAAAATATGCTGGTCTGACCAGCACGTACAGACCCAGAACTGGCATATAGCAGGTATGATTGGGCGCAGAGGAGCAGCGTAAAAAGGAGTAATGCTCCTCGTTTTTTGATGTCATATTGCTTGAAATACAACGCGCATACTCCCAAAAGAAAAACTGGAACGCCATACCGTGCTGCATGATAGGTCATAAAACTGATGGAAAAACTGACAAAAGAAGCGACAATCCATTTGATTGATTGCGGACCTTGTTTTGCACGTATGCCTGCGTATATGCCGAGCAATACAAAGGCAAGAGAAACGACACTTTCAGAAGTCGATCGACTTATCATGATATGCCAGGGAAATATGGCGAGTATGAGGGCAGAAATCCACGCAATTTGCCGGTTATATAAGTTATCGACAATGAGCCATAGAAAAATGACACTGAGACTGCCAAAAAATGCCGCAGGAAATCTGACTGCCCAATCAGATAAGCCAAATACCAGGAAACTAAGTGCGGTGAAGTAGTAGTAGCCGACCGCTCGATAATCTCCCCACTGGTTGATGACATGTGGCAAAAAGTTGCCATTCACGTCTTTCCCAGTTTCCAATATCGACCACGCGTTGTATGCGACATTTACTTCGTCACCATGAAATCCTACAGGGATCGTGTCTAATAAAAATGTTCGGACAAATAAAGCACAGCAGAAGATAAGTAGGAGGAGGATCAATGACTTTTTCGCCATACATTCATTTGTAACGATATTATAGTAACGCTTCTGTTTGAAAGTCACAAATGCTATGCGGTTTAGCTTCGTTACTGTTTTTATTCTTTGGGTTTATGAGACTGCGCAACTTTTAGATACATATACAATATCCCGAGTGATAGGAGAAGCGTTACGAGCCAATCCAACATTGTCGTACTTTAATTATTGTTTGCGAGTATTGGGGCTTTATATATATTTACAAATGCCTTTCTGCGTGGGTCTACGGTATATCGTATGGGTTCGACAGTCACAGGCGAGTGATCACCTTGAAACGAATTGTCTGATTCTCTTTTTATCGCAGCATTATAGTTTTTCATAAGCAGCTGCCACACTGATTCCGGGTCGGAATTGGTAGCTAGTGCTACCTCGACGAGCATGTGTGCTATTATTTCACCTCTAGTGCTTCGGGGTAAACGACTATAGTTGTTATAGAGGATAACTTCTTTGCCTCCGATGCGTTTTTTTCCTCGTCTTACTAGCTCTCCGCTTTCGTAGGCGAGGGTATAGTGAACACGCTCTAACTTCTTGCTCATAGATTGTGTATTATAGGACATTGTGCGATAAAGTACAAAAAATAGGCTCACTATTTGCCTTCAGATGCCCCTTGACGGTATTATTTACCCTTCGTTATGTCACAGGAAAGACGAGTACGCCATGTTATTGTCCATCCTTACTCTGATGCCCCGGAGCGTTTGCTCCGTTCGTGGATCTTGAGGCTATAATTGTTGACTATCCCGTAATCTATCTCACGATACTGTATACAGGCGCAGCCTGCCCTTCACTCGTGTGGTATCCTGATATGGAGGAGGAACATGATATGTTTCAGGGATTTAAAAACTTTATTCTAAAGGGCAATGTGGTTGATATGGCGGTTGGTGTGGTTATCGGGGTTGCGTTTGGGAGTGTGGTCACTGCGTTTGTCAACAGCTTAGTGATGCCACTTATCGGTGCATTTGGCGGGATACCTGATTTTTCTGCTATTTCATTTACCGTAAACAACAGTAAATTCATGGTGGGTGAATTTGTCAATGCGCTTACTTCATTTCTCACCATATCCGCAGTTGTTTATTTTGCTATGGTAGCACCCATGAACAAAATCATGGAAAAAATGAAAAGTGGGAAGAGCGTTGACCCGACCGATAAACTGTGTCCCGAGTGTTTAAGTATGATTCCGATAAAAGCAAAACGCTGCAAGTTTTGCACGTCTACAGTGAAGTAAATGAATATATTTCGCACATCTTCCTCATGGTTTTTTAAGGAAGCGCCTGTTCCGCTACGGTTGTTGCATATATACATCCGCGGTGACGCAATTGTGCTTGCTCCGTTTATTCTTGTCCTTTTGGTTATCGGGATATTTTCGTGGCAATGGATGGCACTGCTTTTTGGTATATTTTCTGCGTTTCGATCGTTGGGTGAAATGATTTACTGGATACACCAGCAATTCGGGAACAAAGCATACCGTCCGTATGACTTTGGATTTCATAAGCTGGATAACAACGCGGTGTATATCTTGTACCAGCTTATATCTCTCGTGCTTCTTGTCATCAGTACTGGTTTTGTTCTTTATCTTCTGCTCGGTTGGCAGTAATGCATAGGCTATCTTTGTCCCTTTGTCTTCGTGTCTTTCTCTCGTAACAACAGTCAGCATGAAGCGAGAATAAATTGTGCATCGTGTTTATCATACAGATCATAATCCCTAGTTGTTTTTTTAGCATCAACCCATTACTATCGGTCAAGATATGAGCAAAGAAGCGCGCACACTGTCCCTACCTAGCCAGCCTCTTGGACAGGAGCGGCGTTTACCAGAGCAAGGAGTAGCATTACGGGATATCACCGTTTCTGAAATATTTAAGCGTTTTGATGAGCAGTGGACACCCGATACGGTACGGGTGCGTATCGCCCAAGATGGTGACAGTATAAAAGTCCCAGAGGAGTGGCACGGTGCTCATAAATACGGGAAGCCCAACACCGGAGACGCAGAAGTGCTTTTTGGCTCACTACTTGTAGAAGCGACCGAGGGCACGAGATTGTCGCCTGAAGCATTTGTCGAAGGGCTTCGACTTCATAACTTTACGTACGAAGATGGGAGTGGTGCTGCTTTGAGTACAGAGGAAGCGATCAAGCTTATTTCATCCGATAAAAGTTGTCAGATTATATCTCCCGAAGACGAAATCCCCATAGTGCGTGCGGTAAAAAATGATCGTGAAGGCAAAGTGATTATCGAAATACGTAATGGCTCGATGTCTCCGGTCATGCAGGAGCTGACACTTATTGGCAATGACCCAGTGCTTGATAGTAACAAGAAGCTACGATACCGGAAAGCGGTGAGTGATTGTTTAGGTGGATTTTGTGCAAAAGGAGCGACAGCGGTCAGAAAACGTCTCGGGCTGTACGAATACAAAAGGCTTACGAGATTTGATGATTGTTTAGCTTCAGGAGCGACCATATTTGGCGATCAGGAAGTAGACGATGCACTCGGGAGAAATCGTGAACGGACACTCGAAGAGATACGGGTGGCGGTCGCCTCTACACAAGGGATTACTATTGCGGTCAAACGTGCGCTCGATCGGAAAATGCCACTACTTATCCGAGTTGGTGCGTTGGCATACGGGTTGGGGAGCAAAAAAATAGGTGCAAATTACCTTATGAACACCCAGCCAGAAATGATGGCGCTCGGTGCATTTACGGTGGGCGATATGGGTGACAAGCTCTCTACTGGCCGCGAGGGGCGTATCAATCCACATATCAGAATTTACGGACAAGGAAAAAATGAAACCAGAATCTATTTGGGTGGGGGCCTTGCGATGCTAGAGCTTTGGGAAGACAAAATTAGAGAAAAGAATAAAACCCCCGACTCTGTCGTTTGTGTACTCCAGGCATCGCGGATTAACCCGCCTCCCGAAAGTGATGGAGAAATCCATGACTGGGGCGTGCTCATGAAGGGTAAGAAATTACCGCTGTTTAGCCCATCTATATAAGTATTATAATAGAGTTATGACACAGGATTTGAGTTGGACTCCCAGCGAACGCGATATACAAGCCGAAAAATCCCGTATAGCAAAAGAAGTGGAAGCGATTGGCATCGATACATTAACGAAGCTCGCAAGCGCTGCATTTGAAGCGAAAGACAGGACATACTCTCCGTACTCGCATTTTCCGGTGGGCTCTGCGGTACTTGATACAGCGGGTCTTATACATACCGGACAAAACATAGAAGTTGCTACCTATTCCGAAGCAGGACATGCAGAAGAGCAGGCGATAAAAAACGCGGTAAGTTCTGGGGTGATTGCCACACAAGGCAGGATGTTTGTGCGAGCGATAGCTGCGACAGCAGCACCCTGCGGCAGGTGCAGGCAGATCATTGCAGAATTTTCCGATAATCCGCTGATTGTTATTCTCGATACGAAGGGGAATATCCAAACGATTACCTCACTTATGATACTTCTTCCTCTCGCGTTTTCTCCCAAAGACTTGCCAGGGCAATAATTACTCAGTCAGCTGGAGCACTCTGGATGGTACAATACGGCTATGTTGGTCGATAATGTCACATTGGTGGTCAAAGCAGGAGATGGCGGCAATGGTGCCGCTACATTTGCTCGCACATCCATGAAAGCGCGCGGAGGTCCGGATGGTGGTAATGGGGGCAACGGAGGTGATGTATTGTTTCAGGGGTCTACGAATGTTAATGATCTTCGGGAGTTCCGCTACAAAAAAAAGATAGTGGGCGAAAACGGGGGTCACGGTACGAAGCACAATGGGTTTGGTAAAAATGCCAATCATATCGTGGTGCACGTACCACTCGGGACGCGTATTACCGATGTTACTTCGGGTAAGGTGATTGAAATTGAAACAGAAGATACTCCAGTCGTTATCGCGCGGGGCGGTAAAGGGGGATTTGGTAATTTCAAATTTAAGTCCGCGACAAACCAAGCTCCCACCAATCGTGAATTGGGCGGTGGCGGAGAGACAAAGACGATTACACTTGAGCTCCGGTTGATTGCAGAAGTAGGGCTTATCGGTCTGCCAAATGCAGGTAAAAGTAGCTTGCTTGCCGAGCTTACCCACGCTACCCCAGCAATCGGCGCATACCCATTTACGACACTTGAGCCAAATATCGGCATGTTTGGCTCGCACCCAATCGCTGATATTCCCGGACTTATCGAAGGCGCATCTCGCGGCATAGGGTTAGGGACTAAATTTTTGAAGCATATAGAAAAAACAAAAATATTGGTGCACATGATCGATCTTGCAGGTGATAATCCGCTTCAAGCATACGAAACTGTGCGTCATGAATTTAAGGAATTTAATCCGACACTGCTCGAAAAGCCCGAAATTATATTTCTCAACAAAGCTGATGCAGTTGACGCAAAAAAAGCAGCGGACGTGCAAAAACAGTTTCTAGCAACTCACAAAGAAGTGTTTGTCGGATCTACGCATGAGATCGAAAGTATAGACGCGTTTAAGCACCTTCTTACCCGATTTTTGTCACCTGCACCAGTTGATGTGCCTCGATCCGCCATTTTCGGATAACTCCGATCGAAATGTGGTATACTGTACAAACAGAAAGGAGAAACAAACCATGAACGGAACAATCAAAACAAAAACGGATCGGGGATTTGGTTTTATCGCCAGAGATGGTGAATCAAAAGACCTATTTTTCCACTCCAAAGATTTGGTCGGTGTCACATTTGACGAGCTTCAAGTAGGCGAAGTCGTGACATTCGAAGTCGTAGACGGTCCAAAAGGCCCATCTGCTAAAAATGTAAAACGAGCGTAAAAACTCATATTGACCGTAAGGTCAGTCAACAAAAGCCTCGCGAAAGCGGGGCTTTTTTGTGGTAAAAAATTAGTTTCCCATTCCCGGAGCTTTGGGGTGCGTGTGGCGGACGTTGCGATGTAATCTACCTGCAGATGCATCTAACTGTGCATGAGATTTTCGGACATTCCGTCTGGCGGTTTCTACATTTGCAAGGCTTTCAGGGTGCATTTGTGAGGAAAGGTGGTTTGCATGGAAATATCGCCGCACAGAAAACTGTAGTCGCCAGTGATCAAATACATGTGCGAGTCCTGCACCTACTGCGCGGAGTCCGCCAGTTTCGTAGAGTTCGCGTAAATTGGGCACGTCTTTAAGTAACTCGTTGTGTATTTTCATTTTCTTTAATAGGAAGCAGGTTATCAAGACCAGTCAATCTCAATTTGTCTCCTATGTGTTCTTGTACCATATCTAAGATAATTCGACCACCCCTCTCTTTTGCACGCTTTTGCGCGCCGAGTAATTCTTTTATCCCAGAAGAACTCATGTAGGAAATGTTTCGAAGATCAACAACAAGAGTAAATGATCGTCTGCCCTGTAAATTGACTATTGCTTGATCGAGGGCGGAACGGAGAAAAGGAGAGTTGGCGCGATCAATTTTGCCGCCTCTGATTGTCGGTGTCACACGATGTTCCCCTCGAGCCATAGTTAAGGGGTATTATATAAACATTGGTTGCTGTGTCAAGCTTTCTTAATTGAAGAGGCGACTTTTTAGTCGACAAAGGTAAGCGCGATGCCTCGCTTATTTGCGCGACCCGTGCGCCCGATGCGATGAATATAATCCTCGAGTGTTTCGGGTAAGTCGTAGTTAATAACGTGCGAAACATCTGGTATATCCAATCCTCGGCTCGCCACATCGGTTGCAAGCAATATTTGTATTTCGCTTCGTTTGAATTGTTCCAGCACATATTGGCGCTGATTTTGTCGTTTATTGCCGTGTATTGCTCCTGAGCGAAATCCTCGTTTGACGAGTTCATCAGAGAGACGTTGGACACCCCATTTGGTGCGACCAAAAATAAGCACTTTGCCAAATTCTTTTTGGATCAGGAGATCATGCAGCACTTCTACTTTCGCGTCTTTGTTAGGGACACGCACCACATCTTGTCGGATAGTCGTTGCCGCATCTTCAGTGCGTACTGACACTCGTACTGGATTGCGGACAAAATCAGTAAGGATTTCGCTCACTCTGCCTGAAATAGTCGCAGAGAAAAACAGTGACTGCCGTTCTTTGGGAAGCAGCGAGATAAAGTATTTGATGTCATTGATAAACCCTATGTCTACCATACGGTCTGCTTCGTCTAGTACAACGTTACGAAACGCAGATAAGCGGATATATCGTGACTCAATAAAATCTTTTAGTCTTCCCGGGGTAGCAACCACAACATGTGGATCAAGCTTTAGGTCTTGGCGCTGTCGCCATTCGTTGGCGCCGCCAATAAGCATGGCACTTCGAAGTGATAGGCCTCGCGAAAAATCACGAAATTCTTTGTGTATTTGCACCGCGAGCTCGCGTGTGGGAGCGATGATAAGTACTCGTTGATTGCGATCGAGCGAAATTTTCTGTAAAAGTGGGATCAAAAATGCTGCTGTTTTACCTGTTCCTGTATTTGCAGTGCCGATAATATCCTTTCCTTCAAGAATAGCGGGGATAGCTTGATCTTGAATAGGCGTAGGTGATACAAAACCCTTTGCTTTGATAGTCTCCAGTAGTTGAGGGCTTAAGGCAAAGTCAGAAAATACATGTTCGACTAGTTTTTCTTCTACAGTGACGATACCTGCTGTATTTTGGCTTCGCGCGATGACCGCGAGAATAACACTTTTAGGTACGGTACGCATGTGCCTACCACCCCGGTCTCCGCCTCCACCACCACGATTTCCGCGGAAGTTGCCTTGTGGACGAAATGATCGCTGATTACTTTTGTACATAGTCTTTGGGATGCACAGGATTGAAACAAAAAAACTGCTTATGAAATGAAAAAACCTGAAAAGGGGAAAAGACGCAGGTAAATAAGAATAAATCTTGGGGCGTTTTTTCTCTTAACTTCTCAAACTGTTAACTCTATAAGCAGATGTATTGTTTCAATACATGTGCAAACGAAAGTATAGCAGAATAGAGAGGAAATAGCAATTTTGTGGCTGTTTTGTTACTATATGGCGTACGTATGGGATTCAGCATTAAAGAAGCGATAGATGTGTATATACGCTCTAACATTTCGGGCGATATGGAGGTCAGAGTAGACGAGTCACCCGATATTATTGGGATTGGTCGTAGGGATGGAAAAATTGTTCCTATTGTGCGACCGGGTTCAACCCTGACGGCAGAGGAGATCATGCAAAAAGCAGGCATTGACCTATCGCGGAGGCCGAGGCGGGGTACGACTGTTTTGTCGCCTGATATTAAAATTATTACTATTTCCCCTCGGTCGCGTAAACGTCCACCGGGGCGACTGCATTAGCACGTGTGCTCACCAGTGAAACAGTTTTTGTTTCGGTCGTACAAGCTGGTATCGATATCCATCAAGTGGTTTGGCTATTTCAAACCCCGCGCGCAACATAGACCTCAAGTGTTTGGCATCCCGGCTCACCTCTGCGGTGATTTCTGCTCTCCCTGCATTGCTGACGACTTTTTCTAGTATCTGGTTAAATATGCCTTTTTGGCGGTGCAGGCGATGCACTGCCGCTCGATGAAAATAGACGGAGCCTCCGTTATTTTTATGTGATTCGCCATAGCCTACGATATTGTCTTCCAGTTTGGCGACTAATACCGATACGTTGCGCGACAGTAAGCAATACATCAGGTTTTCTGCGCTGGCACGGTTGCCCAGCTGTATGCCTATTAAAAAATGAAGAAGATGTCGGTGATCTTCGGGTTGATATCGTACTATTTGTACGGTTTCGTGTGTCATATGAAGTGTTTATTATACTATAGGTTAGATAGTACAGCAAAAAACATCAGAGTACCTATCGCCAATCGGGCAATGGCAGTTTCGGTTTATTTTCATATTATTTGATATAGTTACGCCTAGTTGACCGTTCATATTTTCGGGTTTATTATGGTTTTATTCTCTATGCCCGAAACAATTAATGAACCAGTTTCCGTTACACTCTGGAGCAATCACAAGACCCGAAAAGTCCTTCCATACGGTCTGTATTGGCATGGGAGGCGCTACCAAATTACTACCATAGGATTACACCACACAGTGTGGGAAGGGAAACGGTTATTCCATGTCTTTTCGGTTAGCGATGGTAGCACGTTTTTTAAATTAGTCATGAATAGTGAAACATTAGCGTGGACATTGCTTGAGGTAGACATGGCTAATTGACGTATGGAATTTAATACAATTCCTCCCACTACGATGCATGTAGACATCAATTCCTGCTTCGCGACAGTGGAGCAGCAGGCGAATCCATTACTCCGAGGAAAACCAGTTGTCGTTGCCGCATATGTGAAGGATTATGGATGTATCCTCGCGGCTTCTCGTGAAGCCAAAAAACTGGGTATTAAAACAGGCATGCGGGTGGGTGAAGGCAAATTGATTGCTCCGCGCCTCGTGGTATTACCGTCCGATCCTCCGAAGTATCGCGTTGTTAACCGGAAGTTATTGGGATTGCTCCAGTCGTACACCGCGCATATTAGTGTCGAATCTATCGATGAGATGGTGATGAACCTCAAAGATGCGCCTGCACTCAATCGGCAGTCGATGGAAGAAATCGCGAAAGAAATAAAAATGAGGATTAAAAAAGAGATTGGTGAGTGGATAACTGTTTCTTGCGGCATTGCCCCCAATCGTTATTTAGCAAAGGTAGCATCAGGGCTGCAGAAGCCGGACGGGCTCGTCACCATAAGTCGAGAAAATATTGTAGAGACATTTAGCCGCATGACGCTTACTGATTTTTGCGGCATCAAAGAAGGGAACAGCAACAGGCTTAAAGCAGCGGGCATCCTGACACCATTGGCGTTTTACCGGGCGAGTGTGACTGATTTGAAGCGGGCGTTTCGTTCCATCACCGGTTACCATTGGTGGCTTCGATTGCATGGATACGAGGATGGGAGCATGTACAAAGAGTTTGAAAACGACACTCAAAGCGATCAAAAAAGTTTCGGTCAATCATACGTTTTGGGTACACCACGTCCAACAAATGATGCGAGATTGTGGCAAATACTTACACAGCTCGTGATGAAAATGGGGAGACGTTTGCGCGCAGATGGGTTTGCATCATACGGGGTGGGGATTTCCGTTATGTTTCTTGACCATACACACTGGCACATGCAGGAAAAAAAATCATTTGCGCTATTTACTGACTTGGATTTTTACACTGCGATGCGATCGATGCTTACGCACGCTCCCGAAAAGTCAGTGAAACTGCTCGCGGTGTATTGTTACGCATTACACCGAGACAATGAGGTGCAGGCATCATTGTTTCCCGAAGAGAACAGAGGTCGCGATATCACTCGAGCGATTGATGCTATACAAGATAAATTTGGCGATTTTGTTATTTATCCCGCTCGTATGGCACGTATGGAGCAAAAAGTACTCGATCGTATCTCATTTGGTGGAGTACAGGGGTTGCCCGAAGTCCCGTTTCAAGAGCAGATTAAACATGTTCCCGCTGACCTCAACCCCTGGGGTTGAGGCTAAACAAAAGAAGATAGTATGGTAGATGCGTCATTTGGAATACTCGCCTCCACGAATGTCTGATAAGAAAGTTGTTTGTGTGTTTTGGAAAAATAGGCACTGATTTGGTTAAGCGCACATATATTGCTGTTTCCCTGGAGGTAATCATGGTAAGAAGACCATGCATAGCTTCTAAGTTGTGAACGAATGACCGCGGGGGATAAATTTTGTGAGGTAAGTACTTTAAGATCTTCAGATATTGGATTTAGATGAATATATCTTGATAAGTGGAGTAGATATTCATCTGTGTCGACTATTTTTGCTCGAAACCTTTCCTGAAAAAGTCTACCAACGAGATTATATTTTATATTGAAATATTTCGCGTAACTTGTGCAAAGCCGAAGCATAAAATTGCTTATTCCTATATGGGTATTTGATTTGAGAAGGAAATGGAAGTGATTCGGCATGAGGCAGTAACAGAGGATGCTAATATCAAATTGTTTTCTATATTCGTTCATTCTTTTTAGAAAACGTTGATAGTCTTTGGTATCTAAAAATATTTCCGATTTTCTGTTTCCGCGATTATAAACATGGTACGGTATATTTTGTTGAAAATAGCGTGGCGGCGTACTCATATATATAACTGTGTTTCTGTCTAAAATAAGTGTAATACAAGGAGGATTTTGTTATTGTGAAATGACGTACGGTTGTCTGACCTCAACCCCTGGGGTTGAAACCGCGGTATTGACATGCAGATAAATAAAAGAGTACCTTAGATGAAAAGTGAATAAATCAAGAGTGATGGCCACAGCCTTTCATAAAAGGCTGGGTAAAGGAGACTCCTCCGTAACCATCCAGCAACCGAGTCAATGAGATCGCGGTGCTTAAAAGAGACCCCGCAACCGCGGGGGATGATTAGCCTTGAGTAGGGAAAAATATAACCCCGCCAGTGGCGGGGGATTTTTTTAACTATATCGAGGCGAGAAAGGAAAATAATATGAAAACAATCACCCATTTCACCTCAGAATCCGTAGCATCGGGACACCCCGACAAAATCTGTGATCAAATTTCCGATTCCATTGTTGACGCAGCGCTAGCTGTTGACCCCAAGGCTCGGGTGGCGGTAGAAACACTTGTTACCACAAATCGGATAGTGCTTGCAGGAGAGGTAACGTGTAAGAAAAAATTAAATTACGAGGCAATCGCTCGTAAAACGATAAAGTCCTTGGGGTATACCAATGGTGTCTATAACTTTTCGTATAAGTCTCCAATTTCTGTCTACATTCATCAACAGTCACCGGACATTGCCGGAGGGGTAGATGATGGTGGCGCGGGAGATCAGGGAATGATGTTTGGATACGCCACCAATGAAACACCAGAGTATATGCCTATGCCACTTGTGTTGGCACATCGGTTGGTCGAACGGATGGATGAAGCCCGTACGAAAAAAATTCTTCCCTTTTTACGTCCAGACGGAAAAAGTGAAGTAAAAGTGACATACGAAAACAATCGTCCGGTAGGAGTTGAACGTATTGTGCTTGCAGTGCCCCATGACCCAAGAGTCAGTAATGCCACGCTTAAAAAAGCTTTGTATGACAAAGTGATAAAGCCGGTACTTAAAAAATACAAAATGAAAGCACCTTCTTTTGATGCGGTCATCGTTAACGGGAGCAAAGGCAAATGGGAAATTGGAGGTCCTGCGTCTGACACTGGTGTGACTGGGCGGAAAATAATTGTCGATACCTATGGAGGATTTTCCCGCCATGGTGGCGGGGCATTTTCGGGGAAAGACCCGACCAAGGTTGATCGAAGTGGTGCGTATGCCGCTCGTTTTATCGCAAAAAATATTGTCGCTAAGGGGCTTGCAGATCGAGTAGAAATTAGAGTTGCCTACGTCATCGGTCAGCGAGAGCCGCTCGGTAAAGCGATCGAAACATTTGGTACTGAGAAAAAACCACTTGCAGAGATAGAGGCATTTGCATGGAAACTGTTGGATTTGTCCGTGCCGGGTATTTTGGAAGGGCTAAAGCTGCGGCGTCCTATTTACCGGGAAACTGCGCGATATGGTCACTTTGGACGCAATGGTTTTCCATGGGAAAAAGTGGTAGCATAAACGCTACAAATGGCTGACAGCAGACCGCTTGCAGACATACTCCGGCCCCAAACACTTGACGATGTTATTGGTCAGGAACATCTTGTCGGATTACATGGTATTATCCGTAAATTTTTGACGAGCGGATTTTTACCTTCCATGGTTTTTTGGGGCCCACCAGGGAGCGGCAAAACTACTTTGGCATATCTGTTGGCCACACTCACCAAAGCGGAATTTATCGCAAAATCAGCAGTAAATACCACGCTTTCGGAGCTTCGTAATATCGTTGCTGATGCCGAGAAGCGGTTGGATACTACAGGGAAACGCACCGTATTTTTTATAGACGAAATCCATCGCTTCAACAAAGCGCAGCAAGACTCATTGCTTCCACATGTTGAGAAGGGCACGATCATTTTTATCGGTGCAACGACAGAAAATCCATCATTTGAAGTAATTAGCGCGTTACTGTCGAGGTGTAGAGTATTGGTGTTAAAGCCACTTGATACCTCGGCACTTACTAAAATTCTTGACCGTGGGCTTAAGTTCGTAAAAAAGACGATTGATGACAAAGGAAGAAAATTTTTACTGGAGATTGCAAACGGTGATGCGCGCGCACTGCTGACAACACTTGAAATAGCAGCGTCAATTGTTAAGAGTAAACAGTTAACTATAAAACATATCGAAGAAGCAGCGCAGCGGAAAATGCTCCAATACGACCGCGTGGGCGAGGAGCATTACAACACGATAAGCGCATTTATCAAATCAATGCGGTCGTCAGATATAGACGCCGCACTTTATTATCTCGCGCGGATGGTAGATGCAGGTGAAGATGCGCTATTTATCGCGCGCCGCATGGTCATATTTGCCTCGGAAGACATTGGCATGGCGCAGCCCACCGCACTCGTGGTCGCGAATGCAGTGTTTGATGCCTGTCATAAAATTGGGTACCCCGAATGTCAGGAAAATCTTGCACATGGCGTGGCTTACTTATGCCTTGCTAAAAAAGATAGAAGTGCCTATGATGCGTACTTTGCTGCCCTCGCTGATGTTAAAAAATACGGTAACCTGCCGATACCATTAAAAATTAGAAACGCACCCACCCAGCTTATGAAAGATTTAGATTATGGTAAGGGCTATCAGGCCTATACAAACGAGAGTTACCTGCCAGACAAACTGAAAGGCAAGAAGTATTACAATAAGAAAGGGTAATACCAACGCATGGACATCCAGATAGGAATTGTGACTCGCTACTATGATGCCCTGCATATTGCTGTCGTTGAGGTGTTAAATCAAACACTGAAAGTGGGCGATAAAGTGAAAATTTCCGGTTTACATCATGAGTTTGTGCAGGATGTGGTTTCACTTCAGGTAGAATATAAAGCGGTGACAGAGGTGGCAGTCGGTGAGGTGTGCGGACTTCTAGTCGATAAACCAGTGGAAGTTGGAGACGTATTATTTTTACTTACACGAGCAGTATGAATAGAGAAATATCAGCTGGGGGTATTATCGTCTGTTATAAACAAGGCGCGATTTATGTCTTACTTATGAAAGACATGAAGGGTCACTGGACATTTCCAAAAGGGAAAATAGAAGAAGGCGAGGATCTGCGACAAACCGCTCTTCGCGAAATAGAAGAAGAAGTAGGTGTCAAACGCCTTACGTTCATTGCAGAGCTTACTCCTGTTATGTACTGGTATTTTCGAGTGTTAGCAATTCGAAAAACGGTACACTATTTTCTTTTTCGAAGTGATAGGTTGCAAAACGTGACCGTACAGACAGAAGAAGGGATTTCAGAAGCAAAGTGGACAAGGTGGGAAGAAGCTTCTGCTATTATTGGGTATCCGAAAACAAATCGCCCGCTGCTTCGGGAAGCCGAAGAAAAACTAAAGGCAACGAAAAAATAATTTATGCTTTACCTTATACATGGGGATCAAGCCGAAGCTGCCCGCGCAAAGCTTATTGAGCTCAAAAATCAGGCAGCCAACAAAGAAATTCGCGAAATAAACGGCAAGCGTCTCGACAGCACGATGCTCATACAGGCGCTCGAATCTTCGTCACTGTTTGGCGCTGATGTATTTGTCATTATCGAAGGATTTATCACTCACGCCAAAAAACGGGAAAAATCTTTCACTACGACTCTTTCACAGATAGTTAAAGCATCAGAAACCGCTGATATCGTTCTTTTTGAAGAAAAAGAGGTAGAGAAATCTGTTCTTTTGAAGCTTGGCGCGAAGTGTATGGCCTATGGGTATAAAACCCCGGTGGTGATTTTTCAATTCCTCGACAGCGTACGACCCAATAATGCAGCAACGTCACTTTCGTATCTTTCGGAGGTGGTAGAAAATGATGCTGCCGAAGTAGTATTTGCGTTACTGGTGCGCCGCGTGCGACAGCTTATTCAACTCAAAGATAACGTGACACCAGAAGGATTGCAGGAATGGCAGGCAGGGCGCTTGACTTCCCAAGCCCGGCATTTTACGATTGAACAACTCGTTCGTATGCATAAACGTTTACTCGCTATAGACATTGCGGTTAAATCGAGCGCCTCGCCCTTCACGCTTACGCAACAATTAGAGCAATTCATTATCAATCTCTAAAAGGAGGTATTATGGCAAAAAGTGTTCCAGATCATGTGTTTCGCGGGTACGACCTTCGAGGGTTAGTGGGAAGTGAATTAGATGCAGAAAATGTAGAACTGCTTGCTCGAGGATATGCGACTTGGCTTTTGCAACGCCGTATCTATGATTGTGTGTTGGGTTACGACTGCCGACTTTCTAGCCCGGAATTTCGTGATGCCATGGTCAAAGGACTTACCGATTCTGGTATTACGGTATATGACATCGGCATGACCTTGTCACAGATTTCTTACTTTGCCGGATACTACTTCCGTACCAAAGGACTGGTCATGATTACCGCATCCCATAATCCCAAGGAGTACAACGGGTTTAAGTTCGGTATGGGATTTTCTGAAACTATGCTTTCCGAAGAGATTATCGAACTACGAGATCTCGTAAAAAGTGGAAAATTTGTCACGCGTTCGCCAAAGGGTGTAGTAATCCAAAAAGATATAAAACAGGAGTATATCGATGATCTGAAGCGGAGAATTGATCCGATCAAACGGTTTAAGGTGGTTATCGATTCCTGTGCAGCGACAACGGGTATATATTTACCAGACATATTGCGCTCGGTTGGTTGCGAGGTCATCGAACAAAACACCAAGCCAGATGGAAATTTTCCTGTTGGTACGCCAGACCCTACCGAACATGAGGTGCAAATGAGGCTAGCAGAGCGCGTGGTTAAAGAAAAAGCCGACATGGGCTTTTCGTACGATTGTGATGGTGACCGAGTGGGTATTGTCGATCATACGGGTCGATTGATCTGGAATGACGTGCTCGTTTCTATATTTTCAGTAGACGTGCTTTCATATTTGCCCGGTGCAAATATTATTTACAACGTCCTCTGCTCGAAGCAGGTAGATGAAGTAATACGCGCACAAGGTGGCGTACCAGTTATGTGGAAGACTGGCCACTCATTTATCAAAGCGAAAGTGCGAGAGGCACGCTCACCGTTTGGTGGTGAATTATCCGGACATTTCTTTTTTATGGATAACTTTTACGGACACGATGACGGAGCAATTGCGACCCTTCGGTTGCTTGCGTACCTTACTCGTGTCGATAAGACACTCGCAGCAGTCATTGATGAGTTACCTAAATATGTTTCCAGTCCGGAAATAAAAGTAGGCTGCCCAGACGCGATCAAGTTTTCAATCGTGACCGACAAAATTGGGGGCGAAATGAAAAAATTGTATCCAGATGCCAAGTATGTCGAGATAGATGGAGTGCGTATGGATACCGAAAAAGAAATGTTGATCGTGCGGGCAAGCCAAAATGGCCCGTATCTCACTGTTAAATTCGAAGGGAAAACGGTAGAGTCGTACGATACCTTAAAAAAGCAGGTATCGGAAATCCTTCACAAGTTTCCTGAAGTGAATTTCAGCGAGGGAGTAAATACAAAAGCATTAGAGTAATATCTTTACTTTATGGATACTACAAAGCTGCGTCCATACCTCGTCGTGCCGAAGCTCATCGAACAACCCACGTGGGGTGGCACGTACATCGCGGAGTCCAAGAAATGGCAAGATACACCTACTCTTGCTGGGAAAAAAATTGGGCAATCGTATGAACTTTACGACAAAAGCAATCTTTCGTTTGCAAAAACGAGCCAAGATCCGCAGTTTGTCGGGGAAATTGCCGATAACAAATCTGTCGAGCAGCAATCAGTTGTTCCTCATGGCATGGCACTTTCTGATCTTATCGCTCTCGACCCGTCTGTAGTGCTTGGCAAACGCAATGTCAGCGCTTATGGTGCAACAATGCATTTATTGTTGAAATTTACGCAAGCACTTGGCAACTCATTTCAGCTTCATATCCCTGATGGAGTAAAAAATGATCATTGGAAACCCAAGCCCGAATCCTGGTATTACTTTGAGCCAGGGCTTATTACATGCGGTGTCAGGAAAGATGCCGATTGGGGAGCGTATGAGGGAGCAGTGACGAAACTCGATACCGAAATGCAGGCGGTTGCCGCTCGAGTACGCGATGGCTCGCTTCGATATGAAGACGCAAAACCTCTTATTGCTCAACTTGTGAAAGACGCAAATCCCTGGCAGTATGTCAATGTCCTTCGTGTCGAAAAAGGGACGCTGATTGATCTTTCCCCTTGTGGCATCCATCATTCGTGGGAAGAAGACCTTGCGGCTATTCCACTGGGTAATGTGTTATATGAAATCCAACTCAATGTCATGGATGATGTGGCGACACTACGAAGCTTTGACAAAGGAAAAATGTCGAAAGACGGAAAGCTGCGTTCGTTACAGATAGCAGAGTATTTTACCTACGCAGACCGCAGTCCTGCCGCCAATGACCCGAAAACGCACATGCGTGAGGCCAAAAACGTTACCAAAACAGAAGCATATACGCATGACCGTATTTTAGAGACAAAATATTATTCGATGGATCGGATCACGTTTGCGCGACCAGATACTACATTTGAGTCTGCAATCGATACGTTTCGTCACATCTTTGTAAAATCGGGAGGCATCACCGTCACTGCGGGAGAGACACCGGTTACCGTTACCTCAGGTCACTCGGTATTTATTCCAGCAGGTTGTCAGTCCTACAAGGTCGTATCGTCATCACCAGATACAGAAATACTTATTTCTTATTAGAAAGGGGAGAAAAGTATGAACATTCCAACACTCGACACCATTGTGGTTGAAGCACTAGATTTTTTTGTCAAAACGCCACCACCGGCTCTGGACATCAGTACATATTCGTTGCCTTTCGTGGTTGGCAGTGGTAACGCCATCAATACTGGGAAAATTTTATTTTCCGGTAAAGCCGCTATATTTGCCGATGAAAGCAATTTTCGTTCCATAGCCGCGTCCTACAAGCCAGTGATTGATAAAGGGCTTATCACCGATGCAGTTGTCATTTCTGCGTCAGGGGAAAAAGATTCGGTGTGGGAACTTGAACTAGCAAAAGAAATGAAGCTAAAAACAACCCTGCTTACCTGCAAACCAAATTCAACGGGAGCAGGTATTGCTGATCATGTGTATGCATATAAAAGTATTGCAGAGCCCTACACATACAACACATCCACTTATTTGGGTATGGTGCTATCGGCCACAGGAGAAAAAGCCATGGATATTAAAAAATTTATCGAAACGCTTTCACTGTTTCCAGGATTTGCGGGTTATCAGACGTACACGTTTGTATTGCCGGATGATTATCTCAATGTCGGCCCAATGATAGAAATAAAAGGAGATGAGTTATTTGGGCCTCATGTGATGATACGCGCGTTCCCGCAGGGGCACGCTCGACATGCCAAGTTTGTTCACCCATGGGATAAAGAATTGGTGATAACCTTAGGAAGCGAAAATAAATATTTCGGTGATCCCGCGCATCGATGGGATATAGCACTTGATGCACACGCAAGTTTTGGGACCGTTATCGCCCTCACCTATTATCTTTGTGGTCACATCCAAAAAGTAAAACCGGATTACTTTATGCAGCACATCGAAGCGTTTTGCAATGACTACGGCCCCAAAGCATACGGAAAGCCAGAAAAATTTGACGTCATTGTCCCCGCTAATCAATAAGCGGACTTTACGGAGTGGTCACAAATGCCAAACAGGCGTTTTTCAGCTCTTGTATAGTGTGCGCGTATTGCGTGACACCGGTTGGCATCTTCTGTTTATCTACGTGGAGAGCAAAACAGCATACATGAGCGCCAGATGCGATCGCAGCGTTTATACCTGTTTGTGAGTCTTCTATGATAAGCGTATTACCTGGAGACACTTCTAAGGCTTTCATTGCCGCGATATACCCATCAGGAGCAGGTTTCGGGCGTAGTTCTGGATGCGCGTTTACGGATTCAACGAAACGAAACACATCACCGTTTGCCAAGCGACTAAGCACGATGCGTATCCAGTCCATGGGTGATGAAGATACCAATCCAACTGGCATCGATGATTTTTTAAGCTCACCCAATAACATATCCATACCGGGAGTTATCGTACAGGTAGCATAAATTTTTTGTGCAAGTTTATCGTATCCATCATAAAATGCTTTCCTTGTGCCATCGTAACCTAATTTTTTTGCCCATTCGTAGATAAGGCTTTCGGAAAGTCCACGCGTATTTCCGATAATCTGGTCGGCAGCGGCTGAAGTCAAAATACGTCTTAAATAGGCCGGCTCACGCTCGTTCCATAGCGATTCACTATGCACGATTACCCCATCCATATCAAACAGTATTGCTTTACGCATAAAATGCATTATAGCACTTGCGATTTTTATGAAAATTACCCATACTTCATATATATGACGAAAAAGCATGTCGTGTGGTTTAAAGATGTTGATCGGGATGATATAGGTATCGTGGGAGGAAAAGGAGCGAACCTAGGTGAAATGACCAAGGCGGGCTTTCCAGTGCCCAATGGATTTATCGTTACTGCTCAGGCGTACTTTCACTTTTTAGACGAGGCGCATCTTCGCGATGATTTACAAGATCTGCTTCATGGGTTGGATGTCAGTAATAGTAAACAGCTTGCTGAAACCGGAAAAGCAATACGATCACTTATTACTCGAGCGAAGTTTCCCGCAGATATAGCTTCTGAGGTCATGAAAGCGTATTTTAAGCTTGATACAGGATTGCTTCGGCACTCACCGGTGGCGGTTCGCTCCTCTGCAACTGCAGAGGATTTACCGGAGGCATCATTTGCCGGTCAGCAGGCAACATTTCTCAATGTGCAGGGAGAGGCAAATTTATTGGAAAAAGTAAAAGAAGCGTGGGCATCACTTTTTACCGATCGGGCAATATTTTATCGTGCCACCCACAAATTTGATCATTTTAAGGTCGGTATCGCAGTACCGGTGCAACGTATGGTGCAGTCTGATCTTTCAGGCATTATGTTTACTATCGACCCGGTAACAAACGACAAAACCAAAGTGGTGGTAGACGGTATATTTGGACTTGGAGAAATGATTGTCCAAGGGGCGGTTACTCCTGATCACTACGTGGTAGACAAAGCTTCTGAGAAAATTTTGGAAAAAGAAGTGAACGTTCAGGAAAAAATTATGACCAAACGAAATGGTAAGACACTTATCTTACCTATACCAAAATCAAAAGGGTCACAGGCCAAGCTTACCGATGCACAGGTGATCGCACTCGCGCGTGAAGGCAAAAAACTCGAAAAGCATTATTTTTTCCCCCAAGACATCGAATGGGCGATAGAAAAAGGGAAAGTGTATATTGTGCAAACACGTCCGGTTACCACGACAAAGACAAAAGTCGCGAGTCAACAACCTGCCGTTAGCCCAAAGCACGAAGTATTTTTGAAAGGTGATGCAGCAAGCCCGGGTATTGCGAGTGGGCCAGTGCAAATTCTTTATAGCCCCAAAGACCTTGGGAAAGTGCATCCGGGTGATGTGTTGGTCGCCCAGATGACAAACCCAGATTTCGTACCCGCGATGAAAAAAGCGGTTGCTATTGTCACTGAGCGCGGAGGTCGCACCTCTCACGCGGCTATCGTATCTCGTGAACTTGGTATCCCTGCTGTCGTTGGCACGACCAATGTTATGAAATCCTTGAAGGATGGTCAGGTGATTACCGTAAACGGGACAACGGGCGAAATTTATAAAGGCGCTATTGCCATATCCAAGCCACAATCATCGCTTGTGAGTGTCGGGCCAAAAGTAAAAGTAAAAACTGCCACGCGCGTCTATATGAACCTCGCACAAGCAGGTCGAGCCAAAGAAGTTGCCACATTGGGCGCTGACGGTGTTGGATTGCTTCGCGCCGAATTTATTATGGCAAGTGTTGGTATACACCCAAAGAAAATTATCGCTGACAAAAAACAGCAAATGTTTATCGATCTTGTCGCAGGACAAATAGCGTCTATCGCTGAGGCATTTTCTCCTCGACCGGTTGTATATCGCACGACTGACTTTAAGACAAATGAATACAGAAACTTGAAAGGCGGTGCCGCATTTGAGCCAGAAGAACCAAATCCAATGTTAGGATTTCGTGGAGCTGCCCGCTATATCGCAAATCCTGACGTATTTGAGTTGGAGCTCGAAGCGATAAAGACAGTGAGAAACAAAATGGGGCTCAAAAATTTATGGATAATGATCCCGTTTGTCCGCACGCCTGAAGAGCTTATGGAGGTCAAAAAAATGGTATCAGCCAGCGGGTTGGCACGATCAAGCACCTTCAAGCTGTGGATGATGGTAGAAATCCCCACCAATGTATTACGTATCGAAGATTTTCTAGAAGTTGGCATCGATGGGGTATCTATCGGGTCAAATGATCTCACCATGCTTACGATGGGGACTGACCGCGATAATAGCGAAGTGGCGCATGACTTTTCTGAAACTGACCCTTCACTCATGTGGTCATTTGAAAAAGTTATCCGTACCTGTGCCAAAAAAGGAGTGACTACTTCTATGTGCGGTCAAGCTCCTTCCGATTCAGCCGAGTTAGTAGAAAAATTAGTGTCATGGGGGATCACCAGTGTGTCAGTGAACGCGGATGCAGTAGACCATGTACGAGCTACTGTAGCTGCGGCTGAGCAACGCCTCGTGTCTCGGAAGTGACGTATGAGTGAAATTTCTACAAAAGTATACGCAGTCTTGGCGAGAGAAATTTTGGATTCTCGTGGCGACCCTACTATCGAAACATTGGTAGTACTTGAGAGTGGGTATCGTGGTGTTGCATCAGTGCCTGCAGGCACATCACTTGGAAAATATGAATCGGTCGAACTTCGCGACAAAGACCCCAAGCGCTATGGTGGCATGGGTGTACTCAAGGCGGTTGCTTTTGTAAACGGTGAAATAGCCGCAAAACTAAAAGGGATGGAAGCGTTAAATCAGGGCGCGATTGATAAAATGCTTATCGATTTGGATGGTACGCCTGATAAGCATCGTTTGGGTGCTAACAGTATCTTGAGTGTGTCTTTGGCTGTTGCAGCCGCAGCAGCAAATGCGCGAAGACTGCCTTTGTATCAGCATATAAATGATTTGTTCCAGCCATTTATCGCGACCAAGATGAGCCGTATACCAACGCCTACATTTAACGTCATTAACGGTGGCAAACATGGAGCGGGAAATCTGGATTTTCAGGAATTTCATATCGTACCCGCTTCCAATAAATCTTATTCAGAAGCATTAGAAATTGGCGTTGCTATCTATAATTCAGTCAAACAAATCCTTAAATATCGAAATGCAGTGTATTCAGTGGGGTATGAGGGAGGATTTGCTCCTAATTTATTTACCAATCTTGACGCACTGGAAATTCTTGCAGAAGGAATCAAATCCAGTCCTTATACATTTGGCGTTGATGTATTTTTCGGATTGGACTTAGCGGCAAATTCATTTATGCACGAGCGGGGTGGATATCAAATAAAAGACAAACCAGGGACGCTCACAAGTCCTGATTTCATCCGATATCTCACCGAGCTCCATAAAAAGTACCGACTGCTTATTTTAGAAGATCCGTTAAGCGAGGATGATTGGGAACACTGGGCGTTGCTATCAAAAGAAATAGGACATGAAGTGCTGGTGGTTGGTGACGATCTACTGGCTACCAACCCGGATCGCCTAAAACGCGCGATAAAGGAAGGAGTCTGTTCCGGCATACTGGCAAAGCCAAATCAAATCGGTTCGCTTTCTGAATTTTTTGCGGTTATTGCGATAGCAAAAGAAGCAGGTATTCGGACTATTGTTTCCCATAGGAGCGGTGAGACGAATGATAGCTTTGTCGCGGATCTTGCAGTCGGCGTGCAATCTGATTATGTAAAATTTGGAGCACCTGCCCGAGGTGAGCGTGTCGCGAAATATAATCGACTATTACAAATCGAAAGTGAAATAATACCGAAGAAATAAATTGTACTGGACGATAATAATGTCTGGTATTTCGCTTCTTATTATATGCCCAAGCCATTTGTCCTATTGATACTCGATGGATGGGGACTAGCACCACCTGGTCCCGGAAATGCTATATCGCAGGCAAACCTCACCCATATTCCCCGTCTTTGGTCAAGCTATCCACATACCCAACTCGATGCGTCAGAAGAATCAGTGGGATTACCATCGGGCGAAGATGGTAATACTGAGACTGGACATATCAATATCGGTGCAGGTCGCGTGGTGTATCAGGATTTACCTCGCATAAACATGGCAATATCAGATGGAAGTTTTTATAAAAATGATGCGTTTTTGGGTGCAATTTCCTACGCAAAAAGCCATCAGTCTCGTATACACCTCATGGGGCTACTTTCTGACTCTGGCGTGCATGCGAGCCGAGAACATCTCTACGCACTTCTCGAACTGATGCGCCGTCAACAATGCATGTGCCCTGTATATCTCCACCTGTTTACTGATGGGAGAGATTCACCCCCAAAATCAGGGCTTCGATTTGTTCATGAAGTAGAAGCAAAGCTTGCTGAATTTGGACAGGGGCATATCGCAACCATTATGGGAAGGTACTATGCCATGGATCGTGACCGCAGATGGGACAGGACATCGAGAGCTTACCAAGCACTGACCGAAGATATACCCAATATCTATCGATCCGCCTCAGAAGCGATAGAGGCAAGTTACAAAAAGGGAATTACAGACGAATTTATAGAGCCTGCGATTATTAGTGATAGCGATGGAACACCACATCCTCGCATCAGCACCCACGATGCAGTCATATTTTATAATTACCGGGTAGACCGACCGAGGCAGCTTACACGAGCGTTTACCTTGACAGATTTTGAATCGCACAAAACGACCGAAAGTTTCGATCCATACGCAGTCAAATACTATCACAAGCACTTAGTAGACGAGGACTTTCGGCAGACCCCTTTTACGCGGAGAGTTGTTTTACCTGAATTATTTTTTGTCACGATGACAGAATACGAGCGGACAAGTCCCGGGGTAGTCGCGTTTCCTCTTAAGCAAGTTGATATGCCTCTCGGGCAAGTATTTTCAGAAGCAGGACTACGACAGCTTCGCGTCTCGGAAACAGAAAAAGAGCGGTTTATCGGCTACTATTTTAACGGTATGCGGGAAGCGCCATTTCCTCAAGAAGACAGGCTTATCGTGCCTTCACCAAAAATTGCGACTTATGATCTACAACCGGAAATGTCCGTTTTTGAGCTAACAAGTAACGTGCTCGATAGACTTACCAGCAATGTGTATTCGTTTGTTGCGATAAATATCGCAAATCCCGATATGGTGGCACACACCGGCAATATTCAGGCAGCGATTAAAGCATGTCAGGCGACTGATGAGTGTGTCGGAAAAATTGTATCGCTGACACTTTCGCTTGGTGGCGCTTGCATCATAACCGCTGACCATGGTAACGTGGAAGAAATGATCGGTCCGAACGGAGAGATGGATACCGAACATTCAGTATTTCCAGTTCCCTGTATTATCGTGGATAAACAATACGAGAACCGCTCTACTCATCTTCCGGTCGGCAAACTAGCCGATATCGCTCCTACGATACTATCGATGTTGGGTATCCCGCTTCCTAAACAAATGACTGGCAAGAATTTAGTCGCAGATATTACCGGATAATTACATGATATATTAATGCATATCTGATGAAAGAAGATACATATAAAAAAGGTAAAAAGAATATCGAAAACGCTAATCTCGAAGATTACGCCAAAGCTGCCCGCACGTTTACGTGGAAAGATAGTCGCAAGTATGTCGATTGGACAGAGGGTGGACTAAACGCGGCATACAATGCAGTGGATAGACACGCGCAAACATGGCGCAAAAACAAAGTTGCGCTGTATTGGGAAGACGAAGCGGGGAATGCTAAAAAATATACATTTGAAGAGCTCTCATTGCTTTCTAATCAGGTTGGCAACGTGCTTAAGGACTTTGGCGTTGAACGTGGCGACCGCGTCTTTCTTTTTTTGCCGAGAATACCTGAGCTCTATTTCTCATTTTTAGGAATTTTAAAAATTGGTGCTATCGCAGGAACACTTTTTAGTGCGTTTCAGGAACAGGCACTATTTGATAGGTTAGAAAATTCGGGAGCGAAAGTACTTCTTACGACCCGCGAACTAAAACCTCGTGTGGACGCGGTCAAAAAAAAGCTTCCCGAGCTAAAACATATTCTGATTGTGGACGAAGAACCATTTGCAAAAAGTGTCGAGAACGCTTCTGATGCATTGCGTATCGCACATACAGACCCGGATGACTACGCATTTATGCTTTACACATCGGGAACAACTGGGAAGCCCAAAGGTGTCGTGCACTCACACCGAGCCATCCTGCAGGAACACATGACCGCACACTGGGTATTGGATTTACGCGATGAAGATGCGTATTGGTGTACTGCAGACCCAGGGTGGGTTACGGGTATCGCGTACGAAATACTTGGCAGCTGGAGTAATGGAGTAGCCGCACTTGTATATGCTGGCAGGTTTGACCCTGATCGTTGGTACAAACTGTTGGATAAATACAATATTAGCGTGTGGTATACCGCACCAACTGCTATCCGCATGCTGATGGCGGCAGGAGATAGTCTTATCAAAAAACATAATTTATCCCACCTGCGACACTTATGTTCTGTAGGTGAGCCATTAAACCCAGAGGCAGTGCGGTGGAGTATAAAAGTTTTTGGTATGCCTTTCCATGACACCTGGTGGCAAACAGAGACAGGAGCTATATGTATCGCGAATTACCCGAGTATGGATATAAAAATTGGATCAATGGGGAAACCAGTTCCCGGACTAACTGCCGCAATCGTTGATGATAATGGTCACGAACTGGGCGTCAACAAAGAAGGAAATATCGCGCTAAAACCAAAATGGCCCTCAATGATGCACACTATCTGGCGTAGACCACAAAAATACAAAAGTTATTTCACAAACGGATGGTATATAAGCGGTGATCGAGGGATGATGGATAAAGACGGATATTTTTGGTTTATAGGCAGAGCGGATGACGTTATTAAAACATCGGGAGAGCGAGTCGGACCGTTTGAAGTAGAGTCTGCGCTGGTAGCTCACCCATCGGTAGTCGAAGCAGGAGTCATTGGCAAACCCGATACCATGAGAGGCGAAATAATCAAAGCATTTGTCGTCCTAGAAAAATCTGTCATAGAGAAAACGAAAACAAAGCCACAATTGGAAAAAATCAAAGAAGAGCTGTCTCTCTATGTCAAAAAACATCTTGCTGGTCATGCATATCCGAGGGAAATTGAATTTATGGATAAGCTGCCTAAAACTCGATCCGGAAAAATTATGCGGAGAATTCTGAAAGCAAAAGAGTTGGGACTCCCTATTGGTGATACGTCTACCCTCGAGGATT
Organism: Candidatus Gottesmanbacteria bacterium UBA5942; assembly: GCA_002430725.1. GTDB lineage: Bacteria > Patescibacteriota > Microgenomatia > UBA10105 > UBA927 > UBA927. The sequence goes on along the minus strand of DJCU01000006.1, from coordinate 14,665 downwards.
ATTAAATTACCGGAGCAATCTGACCTTCCCCAATGTGAAGATTGGCAGGCAACCACTTGTTGACCATACGTACTGATACCCGTATATGTTCCTGGACATTCCCTTCGGTAACCGATGCGGTCAAGGCAAGGTTTGTAATGTCATGTCTGATATGGGGAATTGCCCGTTTTTTTTTCCTCTTCATCCATTCCCTTTAATCGGCGGTGCCATTCTTTTGCAATTTTACGGTGGTCAGCTTGGTGTGCTGCTTTTTCTGTATTACCTGCACCACCACCGGATCCGTAATGAAAACAAATCGTCAATCTGCCCCGTTCCAACGCACTCATAGCGGCAATTGTATCAGACAAGATCAAACAGTACGACAAATTCGCCTTTAGGCTCGGCAAAATGAATAAGTGCCTCTGAAAGTGTTCCTTTCCAATTTTCTTCATGAAGCTTCGTGAGTTCTCTCCCGACACAAACAGGTATATCGCCATAGGTTTGTTTCATATCGGTTAACAACGACAAAAGTTTATGAGGAGATGCATAAAATATATAGGTAGCATGGATAAGTGCATGTGATTGTGAGAGTGACTGTAAAAGCTTCAGGCGTGGGCCCTGTTTTTCTGGAGGGTATCCTAAAAATATAAATTTATCTGTCGCAAGCCCGCTACTTGTCAGCGCAGCAAGAAGAGCAGATGCTCCTGGAATACTTACGACCGGAACGTTTCGCTTACGCGCTTCTCGTACGAGAACGAAGCCCGGATCAGATACAAGCGGTGTACCCGCATCAGAAACGAGTGCTATATCGTGGCCTTCCTCAAGTTGTTCAAGTAATTCGAATGTGGTGGTTTGTTCGGTAAGGTTGTCATAGCGAATCAACGTGCGATCTGTGGGAGTGTCTAGAAGCGATGCATATCGTGTTTCCAGCTCCCGTAGCAACCCACCAGTTCTTCGGGTATCCTCGCAGGCGATAACGCTTACCGAAAAAAGCACACGAAGTGCTCGAATACTTATATCCTCTAGATTACCGATTGGCGTGGCCACAACAAAGAGAGTTCCCATAGTAGTACAGTATACCACCACTGTGGTATCATGAATTTCTATGGAAATTTTACAAACATTTATCGATGTCGTCTTGCACTTGGATACGCATTTAACGGATCTTGTTAATCAATATGGTCTTTTGACCTACGGCATTCTGTTTCTTATCGTATTTGCGGAAACAGGATTTGTCGTTACCCCATTTCTTCCGGGTGATTCTTTGCTTTTTGCGGCAGGAGCGATAGCTTCATTAGGGTCGCTCAATTTACTGCTTCTAATCGCACTTCTCATTGTCGCGGCTATTGCTGGAGACACCGTCAACTACTGGATTGGTCATTTCTTTGGCAAAAAACTTGTCGACAATCCCAAAATAACATTTATCAATCAGGAGCATATCGACAAAACTGAACAGTTTTATAAAAAACATGGGGCGAAAACGATTATCTTAGCCCGTTTCGTACCCATCGTACGCACATTTGCGCCCTTTGTCGCAGGTGTAGGCTCTATGCACTATTCAACATTTATTCTCTATAACGTAGTCGGTGGCGTGCTATGGGTAGGAATGTTTACGCTCCTTGGGTATTTCTTTGGCAATATGGAATTTGTCAAAGAAAACTTCCATTATGCGGTGTTTGCCATTATTGGCTTGTCACTTATTCCGGTGCTCTACGAATACATTCAGCATAAAAGAAATCCTGATGTTCCGGGTGTTTCTACAAAGAAGCTGGAAAAAGTGGTCAATGAGTAAGGGTGTGATCGTTTGTATTAGACGAACTTCCTGATGAGTCCCACACAACGCCCCTGAATTTTGACGTGAGTTGTAAATATAGGAGACATGGTCGAATTGCTGGGCATAAGTTTGATTTTATCTTTTTCGAAATATATACGTTTGAGAGTGGCTAACCCGTTCGGAAGGAGAGCGACCACGATATCTCCATTTTTGGCATCTTGTTGATGTTGGATAACGACATAATCGCCATCAAAAATACCATCTTCAATCATTGACTGCCCCTTTACCTGTAATACGTAGTGCGGTTGTGAGGATGCAATCATGCTGGGAGCAACAGAAACATAAAAGTTAGGGTCAGTGTAAGGTTCAAGTGGTGATCCTGCCGCAATAAATCCCAATACTGGCAGCTCAAGGGTCGCGTTGTTTCCTGCGGGCCGATAATTATCTGCCACCACTTCCAAGCCTCGTGCAGTCCCGTCTAATTTGCGAATGAAACCTTTTTGACGAAGCCGGTCGATATGCTCGTGTACCGTAGCTGGTGAATGGATATTGAGTGCAACGCCAATTTCTTTGAGTGTTGGTGCGTAGCCGAAACGCGCGATAAATTGCGTGATAAAATCTAATAATTGGCGTTCTCTCGGGTATAATATAGCTGGCATAATTTTTAGATATGTACTCTAACCGAAACTGTGATAGGATAATCAGTAGTATTCCAAAAAATAACCGAACTGTCAATACACTCAAAGCATATAATTCTGTATCAAACCAAAAAATAACCGAAGTATGAAGAAATTTTCACTCGTTTCAGGATTTCAACCGACCGGAGATCAGCCTCAGGCAATCGATCAATTGGTACATGGTTTACAAAAGGGTACGCCAGAGCAGGTACTTCTGGGAGTTACCGGCAGTGGTAAAACATTTACTATGGCGAAGGTGATCGAAAAAATACAACGACCTACGCTCATTATTTCTCATAATAAAACACTAGCCGCGCAGTTATACCAGGAATTTAGAGACTTTTTTCCTGAAAACGCAGTTTCGTATTTTGTTTCTTACTATGACTATTACCAGCCAGAAGCGTACATACCGCAAACAAATACGTATATAGAAAAAGAAACACAGATAAACGAAGAAATTGACAAGCTTCGCTTAGCGGCAACCACAAATCTACTCACTCGCAACGACACAATTGTCATTGCCTCCGTTTCGTGTATCTATAACATCGGATCGCCCAAAGAGTATGGGCATTTCGTATTAGAACTGCAACCCGGGGTAGCAGTAAGCCGTCAGAGTATTATGGAGCGTCTTGTAGATCTGCAGTACGAACGAAACGATTTTGGGTTTCATCGTGGTTCGTTTCGGGTGAGAGGTGAGACTATCGACCTGTTTCCGGCATACGAAGATACGGTCATTCGGATTGTCATGGGTGATCGCGGGGTTGTTTCTATCGATCGCAGAGACCCGTTGACGGGCAAGAAGTTGGCTTCTTTACCAGGCATCATGGTGTATCCAGCCAAACACTATATGACCGATCCCAAGACATATAAGCCGGTATTTACGCAGATTAAAAAAGACCTAGATGATAGAGTAAAGGAGTTCAAAAAGGCAGGGAAATTTATAGAGGCGCAACGCATCGCGGAGCGAGTCAACTATGATCTAGAAATGATCCAAGAAGTTGGATTTGTCAATGGTATTGAAAACTACAGTAGATATTTTGACGGAAGAAAACCGGGGGACGCGCCATATTCACTCTTAGATTACTACAAAGAGGCTGCCGGTAATGACTGGCTTCTGATGATAGACGAGTCACACATGACGATTCCACAAATCCGAGGTATGTACCAGGGTGATAGAAGCCGGAAACAAACACTTATCGACTATGGCTTCCGGTTACCAGCTGCTATCGATAATCGCCCGCTACGCTTCGAAGAGTTTGAACGAAGAATACCACAAACTATTTATGTCTCGGCAACTCCTGACCAATGGGAGACTGATCGAGTGCTCGCTCGTAGTGGAAAAGAAGCTATAGCAGAGCAGCTGATACGCCCAACTGGACTTGTCGACCCCGAAATAGAAGTACGGAAAAGCGAGGGACAAATAGCTAATTTAATCCATGAGGTTGAGCTGAGGGTAGCGAAACATGAACGCGTGCTGGTAACCACTCTTACCAAACGTATGGCAGAAGATTTATCAAAATACATTGGCGACCGAGGCATCAAGGTGCAATACTTGCACGCAGATGTACAGACACTCGAACGAAGCGATATTCTTTCTGATTTACGGTTGGGCACGTATGACGTCATCGTTGGCATAAACTTGCTTCGTGAAGGATTGGATTTACCAGAAGTGTCACTTGTCGCAGTACTGGACGCAGACAAAGAAGGATTTCTTCGAAGCCGGACAAGCCTTATCCAAACTATGGGAAGAGCTGCAAGACATCTCGAAGGACGGGTTATCCTCTATGCCGATACGATTACGAAATCTATGCGTGCAGCCATCGATGAAGTTGAGCGCAGACGTGCGGTACAGATTGCTTACAATAAAAAACACCATATTACTCCATTGTCTATATCTAAACCTATCAGAGAGCGCCTCGTGCAAAAAGAAGAAGAAACAATCATAAATGAACTCGCAGACATCCCGGAGGAAACTGTAAACGCCATGACACCAATGGACAAAAAGAAAAAAATAGAGACACTCACAAAACTCATGCGCAAAGCCAGTAAAGATTTGGATTTCGAAACAGCTGCCCGATACCGAGATATTATCGCTGGACTGACAAAGTCGTAAATTTTTGTATGTACGAATACGACCGCAATCGTGCCGCGATGAAATATTTGTCAAAGCAAATACCAAGATTGTCAGAGCGAAGCCTCACCTCTATCAAAAAAATTGGACTTAATTTGGAGGTGGGTATGCTGACATTTGCGAGCGGCTCACCGGCAGGATTAATTTTTTTATGGGAAACTATTCGACTTGCGATTAATCTAGGAAAAATGAGCGATAGGCGAGAAGCGATAGTGAGCGACATGGTAGAGGCCGGCACTCCCAGAGCCCGGGTTAAACACTTACTGGAGTTAGACCGCGAAGAGATCTTTAAGTAGGATACTCGCGTGGTATAATGCCAACGCCACGGTATATCGGTGGTCATTTTTGCTATGGAAAATATTGTTATCAAAGGAGCGAGACAGCATAATCTCAAAAATATTACCTTGGAGTTGCCCAAGAATAAGCTCGTGGTATTCACCGGTCTTTCTGGCTCTGGCAAATCCAGTCTGGCATTTGACACGATCTATGCTGAAGGGCAGCGGCGATATGTAGAGTCGCTTTCTTCGTATGCCCGACAATTTTTGGGCGTTATGGACAAGCCAGATGTCGACACGATAGAAGGACTTTCACCAGCTATATCCATCGATCAGAAATCTACATCCCACAATCCACGATCAACAGTTGGTACAGTCACAGAAATATATGACTATATGCGGCTTTTGTTTGCGCGTATAGGACATCCTCATTGTCCCAACTGTGGCAGAGAAATATCTAAAATGTCCTCTGATCAGATTGTACTATCCATTCTTGATATGGCAGGCTCCGCCCTTTCGACAGGCACGAAATCATATCGCCTTGTATTACTTGCTCCGGTCGTACGAGATAGGAAAGGAGAATTTAGCGGCTTATTTGATAATCTCAAGGCAAAGGGATATCGAATGGTACGGGTAGATGGTAAATTTATTGACCTTGATTCCGATATCACCCTTCTTAAAACAAATAAACACTCTATAGACGTGGTCGTTGATCGATTTAGCCTTGATAAACCAAGTCTTAAGCCTGCATTTGTCGCATCTATCCGAACACGCCTCAATGATGCAGTAGAGCAATCACTCGGTCTTGCGGACGGACTCGTTATCGCGGGCGAAGTCCTCGACAAATCGTTTGCCATGCCCGAAGCACCCAAGGAAATGAAAGATCACATGTTTTCCGAAAAGTTTAGCTGTCCTCTATGCAATATTTCCCTTCCTGAAATTGAACCACGATCATTTTCTTTTAACTCTCCGCATGGTGCATGTCCGACATGTACCGGTCTAGGTACTATTCTTACGGTAGACCCCCAGCTTGTCATTAACCCGGAACTTTCTATCACCGAAGGTGGTGTGCTGCCATTCGCTAAAACATTTTTTCACGATACCTGGTATTCACGCGTGGTAAACGCTGTTTCTGAAAAGCATGGCATTAACCCTCGCGCGCCGCTTAAAAATCTTACGAAAAACCAACTTCATGTGTTGCTCTATGGCACAGGAGATGAAGTGCATCACGTCAAGGGCACGAATAGATTTGGCGAACAAACCGCGATCGAGGAAACATTTAGCGGATTTATACCAGAATTAGTGCGCCGACATGCTGAATCAGAATCTGATTTTCTTCGTACTGAAATCGAAAAGTACATGCGTCAGGAAATCTGTAAATCGTGTGAAGGTAAACGACTCAAGAAAGAAAGTTTGACGATCATGATAGATAAACGCTCCATAAGCGATATTACTGATCTTAGTATCACCGATGCGTATGAATGGGTTAAAAAACTTTCAGATAACACCCAACACACTCTCTCGCTTACCGAGGTAAAAATCGGTGCACCCATCCTCAAAGAAGTACTCACCCGGTTAGGATTTCTTTTGAGCGTAGGACTAGAGTATCTTTCGCTTTCACGCTCGGCAACGAGTTTAGCCGGAGGAGAAGCACAGCGGATACGACTCGCTTCCCAGATTGGCTCAGGCCTTACCGGGGTGTTATATGTACTCGATGAGCCTTCTATCGGGTTACACCCCCGAGATAACCATCGCTTGATAAAAACGCTCGTATCACTACGAGACCTAGGAAATTCCGTCATCGTTGTTGAACATGATCGCGAAATGATTGAGGCAGGAGACTATATTGTAGACTTTGGGCCAGGTGCTGGGAAATTTGGCGGTACGGTGATTGCAAAAGGAACACTTCCAGAAATTAAGCAATCAACAAAATCGATAACCGGTGAGTATCTTACTGGTAGAAAAACGATACGGGTAAGTAAAAGTGTAGCGACCGACCTGACGCCGCGATATTTATCGCTTACGAACGTAACACACAATAACCTCAAAGGTATCGATCTTAATATCCCTCTTGGGAAATTTGTGTGTATCACCGGAGTGTCAGGTAGCGGGAAATCATCCTTGATCGTGGAGACACTTTATCCCGCACTCATGCGTCATTACAACCCATTTTCTAAAGAGCGACCGGGAGAATTTGCATCACTCCAAGGCGTGGGCGAGATAGATAAGGTAGTGCTTATCGATCAATCACCTATTGGACGAACACCCCGAAGTAACCCGGCTACCTATACAGGTCTTTTTAGCTTTATCAGAGATATTTTTGCAAATCTTTCTGAAGCGAGGTTGAGGGGCTATAAAAGTGGAAGATTTTCATTTAACGTCAAAGGTGGCAGATGCGAAGCGTGTGAAGGCGAAGGACAACGAAAAATAGAAATGCAGTTTATGTCCGATGTGTATGTAACCTGTGAAGTTTGTCAGGGTAAACGCTATAACAACGATACGCTGGAAATTACCTATCGAGGTAAATCAATAGCAGAAGTGCTTAACTTGAGTATTACTGAGGCGATTGAGTTTTTTCATGCGCACCCGCAGGTATTAGGAAAACTCACTACCATCGCAGATGTTGGACTTTCGTATATGCATCTCGGGCAATCTGCCACAACATTGTCTGGTGGAGAAGCGCAGCGGGTAAAACTGGCCAGTGAGTTATCGCGTAGATCAACCGGTCGCACAGTGTATATTTTGGACGAGCCTACCACTGGACTTCATTTCGCAGATTTAGAAAAATTACTTACCGTCCTTCATCGATTGGTGACACTCGGCAATACGGTTGTTGTTATTGAACATAATCTGGATGTGATAAAAAGCGCAGATTGGGTTATCGATTTGGGCCCTGAAGGCGGCAACAAGGGTGGCGAGATTATTATAGAAGGAACTCCCGAGCAAATTGCACGAGAAAAATCCTCCTATACAGGACAATTCCTCAAAAAGGTACTATAGTAGTATGGTGATGCGCCGTTTGTTGCGATATATATTCCTCATCGTATTTTTCTTTACCCTGTTTATCCCCACAGGAAAAAAAGTGCAGGCCAGTGGCGAATTTCAAGCAGATTACGATGTGCAGTACGCAATCGCTCCAAGCGGCAAAACGATCGTCACCCAGCATGTGACGCTCACCAATAAGCTCCCGAACTTTTACGCGCAGGAATACTCACTGCTTCTCGATAGCGATAAAATTTCTCAAGTAATCGCCTACGATGATGGTGGAGTAATTACCCCTGAAATTTCAGTCAAAGATGGAAAAACGCAGATTGCACTTACGTTTAATGTAAAAGAAATCGGACTAGGAAGATCACTCAAGTTTTCACTCCGATATGAACATAGCGGCATCGCTTCAAAAGCGGGTAATATATGGGAAATCTACGTTCCAGGGGTTATCAATGATCCGGATATCGGAGAGTACAACGTCACGTTGGCGGTGCCTCCTAATTTTGGTCCTGCAGCATACCTTACACCACTTCCTGGAAACGGAAAAAGCTGGACAAAAGAACAAATGATACGTGGAGGTATTGCTGGAGCGTATGGCACAAGTCAGAATTTTGACCTTACTCTCACGTATTCACTTACAAACCCAGGTATGGGTAACCAGCTGCAGGAAATTGCGCTTCCTCCCAGCACTGCGTATCAAAAAGTGACGCTCAATGATCTTTCCCCCTCTCCACAAACGGTCACTTCTGATGCAGAAGGAAACTGGTTGGCTCGATACCAATTAGGACCTAGACAGTCGCTGAGCGTGACTGCCAAGGTGTCGGTTTCCATATTTTTGACACCACGAAAAGATTTCGAGCAGCCTCCGGTAAACGAACAGATGCATACCGAAGCCAAGGAATATTGGCAAACACACGATCCACAAATCGCCTCACTTGCAAAACAGTACAATACGCCACGTAAAATTTACGATTACGTGGCAACCGCTTTGGAATACGATTTCGCGAAAGTAAACGGAACAGCTACGCGCATGGGCGCAATCGCCACACTCAAAGAACCCGAACGTGCTGTATGTATGGAGTTTACCGATTTGTATATTGCGATTGCCAGGGCAGCTGGTATACCGGCACGCAGGATTGTCGGGTATGCGTATACCAACAATCCGAAACTCCGCCCTCTTTCATTGGTGACTGATGTGCTTCATGCGTGGCCGGAATATTACGACAAAGAGGCAAATATTTGGGTCCCCATTGATCCCACTTGGGCAAACACAACAGGAGGGGTAGATTACTTTACCAAACTTGATTTTAACCATATCGCATTTGCCATTAATGGCTTGGATAGTTCTCTTCCGTATCCTGCAGGGTATTACCGCAGTCCAGATAAAACAGGACGTGATGTCACTGTAGAGTTTGCAGAAAGCAACACCAATGGAAAGGCTGCCAATGTTACTACCGCTATCGAATTTCCAACTGCTGTCGGAGCGGGTACCAAAGCAGGGGGACAGGTCGTGATAAAGAACTCAGGTGGAGAATCAGCTCACAATATCAGTGTCACTGTATTGTCTGAGCCGGACGTTATACGAGTGACCGAAACGATAGAAGAACTGCTCCCGTATGGCATCGTGCGTATTCCCATTGAAGGCGTATTTGCACAAACACTTACAAAAACCCCGGGACAAATCAGGGCAAGGGTTAATGACACAACGCTTACTCATTCTTTTGTTATCCAGCCATTATATTGGCTAGTAGGATTGGGTGTTTTATTTTTGATATTAGCGATTGTGGTAGCATTTATGCTCGTGCGACTTTTGCTATGGAAGAAATTCAAAAAACACTAAAAGCCCTCTCACACGAGCCAGGAGTATACCTTTATAAAAATGACGAAGGGACGGTCATTTATGTGGGGAAAGCCCGAGATTTGTCGCGGAGAGTAAAGCAGTATTTTACGAAGCGTCAAGACAAAGACGAAAAAACCAAACGGTTAGTGTCGGATATACGAGCTATAGAGACGATCCCAACCACGAGTGAATTTGACGCCTTATTGCTTGAAGCAAAGCTTATCCGTAAATTTCTTCCCAAATATAATGTTATTTCTCGTGACGACAAAAGCCCGCTTTATGTCGTCATTACACTATCTGAAGCATTACCGCAATTATTTCTCATACGCAAAAGCGAAATTGCAAGCTACAGCACCAACAAACAAAACGCCATCTACGGACCGTTTCAATCTGGCTTTGCTTTACGTGGACTGCTTCGGCAGCTCCGCAGTATCGTGCCGTACTGCACACAAAAACAACGCACAGGAAAGCCATGTTTTTATACCCATCTCGGACTATGTCAGCCATGTCCATCTGTCATTGTTCACCTTGTAGACGCTGAACAAAAAGAAAAAGCCGCACTCTACCGCAAAAATATGCTTCGCCTTAAGGCACTTTTTGATGGGAAAGTGCGATGGTTAGCCAACGAATACGAAAAAGAAATGCGTGGGTATGCTGATAGGGAACAATTTGAACTCGCTTCGATGGTCAAACAGCGACTTAACCTCTTAAACAGTTTATCGGCCCACCGCTATGACCCGCAGGTATTTATTGAGCAAGGAGCGGCCGATATATATGAGGAAGAACTTTCTGATCTACAAAAACATCTGAGTCGATTTTATCCAACCCTTACGACCCTTACTCGTATCGAGTGCTTCGATATTTCCAACTTGTACGGACAACAGGCAGTAGGCTCTATGGTGGTGCTCGTCTCAGGAAAACCAGAAAATCGAGAGTACCGAAAATTTCGTATAAAAACAGTGCGTGGCATTTCTGATGTTTCCATGATGGAAGAAGTGCTTACGAGACGCTTACGACATACCGAGTGGTCATATCCACAATTTATTTTGATTGATGGCGGCAAACCACAGGTAGCTGCAGCACGAGAAGTACTTCGCAAGGCTAACATTACTATTCCGATGGCAGGACTTGCCAAACGCGAAGAAGAAATTATTATTCCGTCTCACGATGAATTTATTACGTTGCGGCTACCACTTTCGGGAAGAGCCATAAAAGTACTTATGCGGATTCGCGATGAAGCACACCGGTTCGCCATTACCTATCACCGGCTCTTGCGTTCAAAGGCGTTTATTACCAAGTGAGCGCTGCGGAGAGTTTGACCTAAACGACCTAAACTTGATACCATAAACCATTACATGAAGTATTTACTGCGTGTTTTTCTCTTTCATAGCTTTTCGCTTTGGTTTGTCTCTCAGGTATTACCTGCACTTGTTATAAATGGCGGCTGGTCGGTGCTGTTGCTTGCAGGATTTGTTCTCGCGTTGCTCATGCTGCTCGTCTCGCCACTTCTCAAAATATTATTTATTCCTATAAACCTTTTGACATTTGGTCTACTAAGCTGGTTTATCAACGTCATTGTCATATATTTACTCACAATATTTGTGCCTGGAGTGAGCGTAGTCGCGTGGACATTCCCCGGGGCAACATTTGCAGGATTTGTTATCCCAGAAATTGCATTTTCTTCTTTTATTTCCTTTATTTTGGTATCATTGAGCGTCTCAATGCTTGTGAATGTCCTTCATGACATTTCTGAGCATTAATTGCTATACATGATGAAACGAACAAACCTCAAACGCGTAGTGTGTATTGGTGGCGGAACGGGAACGTTTGTAGCGCTCCGAGGATTAAAGCAATACCCCTTATCCCTCTCTGCAATTGTCACGATGAGCGACAGCGGTGGAAGCAACCGCAGAATTCGCGATGAATTCGGACTTTTACCGACCTCGGATATCCGCCAATGCCTTGTGGCTCTTTCAGATGAAACGGGAGGCATGGGTATACTCCGGAAACTATTTATGTACCGTTTTGAAAAAGGACAGGGGATAGCCGGTATGACATTTGGCAACCTGTTTATGGCGGCATTAACCGATATTGTCGGCAGTCAGGAAGAAGCAATTCGCCAGACAGGAAAAGTGCTTCGAATAAAGGGAGCGGTTATTCCGGTAACGCTCACCGAAACTAATTTATCTGCCACCTACGAGGATGGCAGCACAGTAACCGAAGAGCACCTTATCGATGAACCAACCCATGACGGAAAACTCAAAATTACCAATGTGTCGCTTACGCCATCTGCGACTCCGAATCCCGAAGCACTAAAAGCAATCATGGCAGCCGATATGGTTGTCTTGGGGCCGGGTGACTTATATACAAGCCTGCTTCCTAATTTGCTCGTATCGAAAGTACCTGAAGCTTTTCAAAAAACCAAAGCGAAAGTAGTCTATGTCATGAACCTCATGACTAAATACGGACAAACCTACAACTATAAAGCCTCCGATCACGTTAAAACGATTGAGCAAACACTTGGCAGATCTATCGATGTTGTACTCCTCAATACAGGAAAATTATCTCCCAAGGCATTGGCTATATACGCGAAATATCACGAAGCACCAGTCATGAATGATCTTACTTCAAACGCTTACTACGATGTGGTCAAAGCGCCACTCGTGAGTAACACTATCTATACCAAGTCCACCTCAGATGCACTTATCCGAAGTTTAATTCGACACAACAGTGACAAACTCGCGCGTGCGCTTTTTGATATTATGGAAAGGGGTAAAGTATGAATATAGTACTTTCAGTCATTCAAATATTGGTTTCTTTGGGCCTTATAGCCCTTATTCTCCTCCAGAGCAGCAAAGGGGGCTTAGGTGGTGGACTAGGTGGCGGAGAACTTTATCGCACCAAACGCGGTGCCGAAAAAATAGTATTTACGTCTACCATTGTACTATCGGTACTTTTTTTGGTGACATCTATTATTAGTGTCCTATTGCGGTAAGGACATTCGCACATGCGCTATGATCGCTTCAAAATCGGTACGCATATTTTTTCTTGTTGTAGTAGAGCTAGCGCGTAAATATACACGTTCGTTAGTTCTGGGATTTTTTATCGGCATACTCCTCTCTGTGTTGTTTTGGCAGGCTTACCCGTTGGTTCGTGCCTCACTATTTGCCTCTACAGAGCGCATAGGACTTGTTGGGGAGTTTAGTCCATCGACATTGCCACCACTTATCCAAAATCAGATAAGCGTTGGGCTTACGAAGCTTTCAGAGAATGGTACACCGATGCCCGCGCTCGCGACAAGTTGGGAAGCAACCAATAGCGGAAAAACATTTATATTTACTCTTGGTACTGATTGGGAATGGCACACTGGCAAAGAAGTCAATGCGCATGATATTAATTACAATATTCGCGGTGTAACACTTATTCCAACTGGTGACCACACACTCATTGCATATCTTCAGTATCCATATAGCCCGTTTCCCTCACTTGTTGCGAAGCCAATATTTTTACCGGGATTAAATGGGTTAGGCGAATATAAAATAAACCGTATTCAATTAAGTGGCGGCAATGTTCGATCTATTCAGCTATACCCATCCAAGGATACCAAAAAGAAAGCCAAGCTTTATACATTTTACCAAACAGAAGCTCTAGCGAAGCTCGCGTTTAAACTCGGAGAGATAGATGAATTGGTCGACATCAGTTCGCCATCTGGTATCGCTAATTGGGGAAATATGCACGTTGATGAACGCGTAAACTACGACCGTATCGTCACCTTATTTTTTAATATGCGAAATCAGGTATTAAGCGATAAAGCAGCCCGCCAAGCACTCGCGTACGGCATACCTGAATTACCATGGGAAAATGCTGACTCACCAATAAGCAAAACTTCATGGGCGTATGCAAAAAATACACGAAACTACACCTATAACCCAACAGAAGTAAATCGTTTACTCAAAACTTCATCTCTCGCGTCAAGCTCAGGTGAACTCGTACTTTCGACTTTTCCGGCCTACCTAGATGTTGCCCAGCAGATCGCTGCATCATGGAACAATCTAAAAATACCTACCAAGGTACAAGTAGTAAGCTCGGTGCCGCAAGACTTTGAGGTGCTTCTTAGTGCGCAAGACGTACCACCTGACCCAGATCAGTATCCGTTTTGGCACTCGACCCAATCACAAACAAATGTCACCGGATATATAAACGTCAAAATTGATAAGCTGCTGGAAGATGGAAGACAGGAACTGGATCAGGAAAAACGAAAACTGATTTACACTGATTTTCAGCGCAGATTGGTTGAAGAAGCACCAGCGGTATTTTTGTACTATCCCACCCTCTATACAGTAACGAGAGGCAAATAGAGTTCCCCACGAGATCGATTTTTGTTACAATAGATAGCTGTTCCCTTATTTCGTTAAGAAAACATGGACGATTAGCTCAACGGCTAGAGCACTTCGTTTACATCGAAGGGGTTGGGGGTTCGAATCCCTCATCGTCCACCAGATAATATGAAACTTATTGAAAGGTTTACCGATCGTAGAAGAAAACTGTTAGGTCTTGCATGGGGACAGGAAATTTTTGGTGTGTTTCCATCACACCAGATACGACAACCTGAACCTGGCATGGGGGCTCGAGAATTTATCATAGATGTTGATACAAATGGCCTCGGTGTGAGCGCACAAATAATGGCGGAGCGGCTTCGAAGTCAAGGAAAATATCGATCTGTAGATGTCATTATGAAAGCATTTTCAAAAAGTGGCGAACCCATGGGCAAATCATATGCAACTATCGTATACGAAAGAAACACTCGACTGACGGCATTAGTCGACAGACTAAAGGAAACATTTCAACGACATATCAACTAATATTACCAATGACAAAACTCATGTCTCTACCGTATAATCTCATTATATAATAGAGGCAAATCAGCCCATGACGCAGAGGTAGCCAAGGTGGTCAAGGCGCCTGTCTGAAAAACAGGTTATGCGTGTTCGACTCACGCCC
>DJCU01000001.1:8276-78194 GCA_002430725.1 Candidatus Gottesmanbacteria bacterium UBA5942 | reverse complement strand
TCTGTAAATATTCTATAAATATTTTATAGATATATTTTTTTCATGAACGAATTAGTAAGCGAGTCTGTTAACGAAAAAAAACATAATGTATTAGTCTACATTTTTAACATGTCGGAAGATGTGTGGCCATTTATTTGTGCCATGTCGGACGCCAATGCAAAGAGTGCAGAAATTGTTGAAAATGGATACTTGGGTGACTCACGAATGTTTCAGTTTGCTGGTGAAAAAGATGAGGTGCTATATATCACTCCACAGGCCGTAAGCCCACAATTTTTAGATTATTTCCGTTCATTGTTTCCCGATACACATCTTACCGTACTTACCACCGGACAACATAGCGGGGTGATATGCGATGACATACAACACGACCCATCTATGATGAATGTGCTTATTGAGGCGGCAAACTCTACCAAAAAATTGACGATGACAAGTTATAGCGCCAGCCAGCCATTTTTACATCTCGTTCGCGCATTGCGTGAGCGGGGATTAACTATTGTTACCCCTGAAGCGCCGGACGAAGAAGATGCATGGACAGTAAATTTTTTTGGGAGCAAATCAGGTATCCGTCAACTCGCACAACAAAGCGGACATGAAGAACCTGATTTTAAAATGGCGGATGGCGTTATTTGTTTCGGTATAGAGGATGCGTCAAAAATAGCGGCAATTAGGTATGTAAAAGAGCAGGGAGTAGTTATTAAAACCAATAAGGGTCACTCGGGTATGGGAGTGGAGATTTTTCGACCCGGAGATTTACCCGCAGAATTTAATGAATGTCAGAAGAAAATTTTTGACATGCTCAAAAAAGATGCATACTGGCAGCAGTTTCCGATTATTATAGAAAAACTTATTCCGATTAGCATGAGTGTCGCGGGTGGAAATCCGAACGTTGAGTTCAAAATTTCCCGCAATGGTCGTATAGATTTTCTCTATCAATGCGGCGTATTAGTCGATAAAGATGGCGCGTTTCATGGGATAGAAGTAGGGCACGACATAATGCCGGAGCGGGTCGCTGCGCAAATTAAAGACACAGGATTTTATATTGCGGAACGGTTCGCAGCTGCAGGATATCGGGGGTATTTTGATGTGGATTGTGTGGCGGGGAGAAATGGCGAAGTATATGTGGCGGAGAGCAACGTGCGAAGCACTGGAGGTACGTTTGTCTACATGACTGCGGTTGCACTGTTTGGCGAAAATTTTATGTTCGACACCTATCTTTTTTCGAACAATGGGTACGAGATACCTCATCTCAAGCGAATGACATTTGCAAAACTACAGGAACGCTTAGCGCCCATACTCTTTAGTAAAGAAACCAAAGAAGGTATCGTGCTTACGAGCGAAAATTTGCTTCGTATGCAAAAATTTTCTTTTATTATTTTTGCCAAGACCAAAAAGCGCTCCATGGAAATTGAAGCCCGCATGATAGAGCTTCTCAACGCAGGGCAAGTTTCAAATTAATCATAATTGCAGTAAAATAAGCTATCCTTGGGTGTGTAGCTCAGTGGTAGAGCGCTATCCTTATAGCGAAAACTTGTTAATTAGATATTAATTGTGAGTTTTCGATATATCGGGTACGAACATTAATACGTGGGTACAAAAGGGCCAGTAGCTCAGTGGTAGAGCGCTATCCTTATAAGATAGATGTCCTTGGTCCGATCCCAAGCTGGCCCACTTTAAAATGAAACGTACCCGCTATAAGATAGATGTCCTTGGTCCGATCCCAAGCACACCCACAAGTTAATCGAAACAAAGCATTGTAAGATAGATGTTTTTGGTTCGATCCTACGTTGATTTCCTATGAAACAGATATCGGAAGAACTTATCGAGCAAAAGGCAAGAGAATTAGCTGCGCAAAAAAAGCTTTGGCATTATCACCTTCTGACCCCATCTTGTAAATTTAACGACAGGAAGGAGCACGCATTTTTTCTTGAGAACAATACCGACAATGAATATTTTGTCAGCTATTCAGATGTACCCGCAATGGCGCTAGGGAAACGACTGCTTCATATATTGCACGGAGAAGATCTCCTCAATAATCAATCAGAACAAGTATCAGTTTCGGAATCAACCAAACGGATTCTCGATAAAGCAGCTCAGCTCAATGCAAGAGGAAAAAATTGGCATCACCACGTTTTTTTTCCTCACTGTGTTTTTAATAAGTACCCCGGTAAGTGGAACATAACATTTGAAGATGTAGAGTCTGATTCAGTGCTCGAAAGTGTGAGTTCGGAAAACCCTAAGGAAGATCAGAAAGAAATTGAGCGGTTATATTACCTCCAAAAAACTATTACATAATGGAGTAGGGGAGATTGTATGGCAGAAATTGTCGTTCTTGTTGATGAAAATAATAATCCGATAGGCACTGCGGACAAAGAAACGGTGCATACAAAAGACACACCGCTTCACCGAGCGTTTTCGTTATTTCTTTTTAACTCTCGCGGGCAGGTGCTGCTTACGAAACGCGCGCAATCAAAAAAAACTTTCCCTGGCGTCTGGACAAATACCGTTTGTGGTCATCTTTCACCCGAAGATACAACCGTTACAGCCGCAACCCGCAGGTTACAAGAAGAGCTAGGGATTACCGATGTAACTATTCGCGAAGTAGCTCCTTATCGCTATCGTTTTTCCGATAGCAATGGGATTGTCGAAAATGAGATTTGTCCTATTCTTGTGGGAATGTACGATGGTGATCCGCGCCCGCATAAAAATGAAGTAGACGAATGGAAATGGATGGATTGGAACGAGTTTTTAAAAGATATTCGCGACAACCCCGAGCCATACTCACCATGGAGTAGGGAAGAAGCAGAAATTCTTACGACAAAACTTCCACCGATAGGTTCGGCACGGCATTGATGTTGTTCCAAGGTTCCGGAGTACCCCGGAAATACGCATACGCTCCAATATAAACCGCATTGTCTGTACAAAGCGTTACTGGCGGTACATAGAGATCAATGTGTTCATGAGTGAGAGTCGTTTGAAATTTTTCGCGAAGTCTCAAGTTTGCTGATACGCCCCCCGATAAAAGTATAGATTTCGCGTTGTGTTTATGGGCCGCGAGTAGTGTTTTTTTTACCAGCACGTCAGTGATAGTTTCTTGCACTTCATGCGACAAATAACGGATTGACGCTTCACTAAACAGGTTATTTGTTTTACACATATTTACCTCTCTGAGTATGGCAGTCTTGAGTCCACTAAATGAAAAATTAAGTTCGTTGTCGCGATCAAGCATAGGTCGGGGTAGACGTATGGGGTTGGGAAGTGTATCAGATGGTTGAAATTTTCCGGCAGCTTCTTGGATACTCACACCACCACCATGACCAAATCCTAGAAGGCGTGCGGTTTTATCAAAACATTCTCCAGCCGCGTCATCTAATGTGCCACCCAACCACACAAGTTTGTTGGGCGAGTGCATGAGATAGAGCTCGGTGTGCCCACCGGAAACAACCAATGAAATAGCGGGAAATTGTATTTGAAGATTTTCTTGTTTTGTTTCGCTGTTGTTTGTTTTATGTTGATTGATGTTAATAAAATTAGCATACATGTGCGCCAGCACGTGATTTACCGGGATGATCGGTTTATGAGTGACCATGGCAATTGTTTTTGCGGTTTCTACACCTACCAGCAGACTACCGATAAGTCCGGGGCCAACGGCAATAGCGATTGCATCTATGTGTTCGTTGATAAGCGTAAGAAGCGAGTGATTGGATTGTTTGTTGTAGGGGGCGAGCGCCTCGGTAATTGCGGGTAATATATAGCTTAGCTGCATGCGAGCAGCTACCTCGGGGACGATGCCACCGTATTTTTCGTGCATTTCTTTTGAAGTAGAAACAACATTTGAAATAATTGTCGTGCCATTTTCTATCACCGCCGCCGCGGTCTCATCACAGGATGATTCGATTGCAAGAATTCTCATGCGTCCATTTTACTCGAGGTCTAGGAGTTTCGCGAGTTGTGAGGTAGATGGGGTATGGATTTTGGGAATAACAACTACAACAGCACCAATAAGCGATGCGTGCGCCCGCTTTTTATCTTCCATGGTATCTCCTTGGGTTACCGCAATAGTTGCGGGACTCACTGATTTTACGAGTGCTTCATATTCAGCATCAGATTTAAGCGGAGGAAGCGAGATAACTTCATCCACTACTTTGAGGGACTCAAGCATGGTTTTACGCTGTGCTTGAGAGTGGATAGGGCGGGTTTCACCCTTCATGCGTGTTACATTTTCATCGGATTCAAGCGCTACGATTAGATAATCGCCTTGTTTTTTTGCCTCTTCTAAAAATTTTATGTGCCCGAAATGGAGCAAATCAAAGCAACCGCCTACCAATACTTTTTTCATATATTATTGTGTTGCTACTCCCCGTAGGTATACCGCCTGCCATGGGCGGAAGTTTGAGGTAAATTTTGTGTCCTGCAGTACTTCGTTGCCACGCGTTACCCGGTAGCCAAATGAGGCTTTCGCTCCCGAAGCTGCCCAGTCAACCTGTTTGACAACTCCGACAGGAAGCGTGGGGTCGTCTTGATACAGTGGCGCGGGTGCGGGTGATTGTCCCCATACGATGTGATCGTAAATTTCGCTACTTCTTCCGTCATGGGTGCCGTAAAGCTCAAGCGTAAGGGTAAGATTTTTGGTATCTGTCGTAGTCTGGATAAGGATGTGTGCTGGTGTATCGTTTTTGATTTTAAGATCGACACTGGGTGAAAAAACGGTCGCATCTAAGCCCGGTTTAAATCCACCTTCTTCGTAGTAATGTACGCGGTAGGCATGTGCTTGACGCTCAACGATGGGAAGGCCAGCGTTTAATGCAGCACGAAACATAGTAGAGCTTACCTGACAGACACCTCCGCCATCACCCAAAACGGTACGACCTTCTTTAATAATATATGCAGATTGGTAACCGGTGGCAGCTGATATATCACCAATGGCATCGTTAAAGGAAAATGTGTCCCCCGGAGGTATCAACACGCCATTGATGCGGGAGGCTGCAAGTGCAACGTTATGAATTCTTCCTGGTATCGAGCCTTGAAATTCAGAATATCCACGACCAATTAGTTCTTTTATGCCAAATGAATTTACTTTTTCGGTGGTTGCCTCGGGTTCCATGACGTAGACGGGAAGGTTAATGACAATGTGATAGAGCGGTGCGTGGGGGAGCGCTTTGACCGCTGCTTCAAACCGAGCAAATGTTTCTTCTCGGTTTACCTGTAGACCGCTTTTGGATGCTCGAAATGTCGTCACCCGTCCGTTTGCAAATTTAAACAACGCCTCCTGCACCGGAATGTCGATGCGGGAGGAAAGATTTGTTACCGCCTCAGTCACAAGGTCAGTTTTCCATCGGAAGTATGGCGTAAGGCTGATAGTCCCTCGGAAGAATTTCGTCATAAGGTCACCCAAAAAATTTCCCGATCGTCCAACCGCATACGCTTGGGCAGCAGATAGTGTCGCGTCATAGCCTAAATCAAGCGCTGCCCCTGAAATACTCGCGGACTCGTTTTCGTATTTGAATTCAAACACCGCGTTTGCAAATGGTATGTTTTGGCGACTCCAATAATTCTCGACATCTGCGGGCGTTTTTCCTCCGAATGAAACTCCGTCTATCGTGACATTGGGGTACACTTTTCCTTCATAGTACGCGTCATACGCAGAAAGCCCGATAGCTCCAGAGATGAGTAGCAATACTATGCCTATGCCGATGTTGCGGAGGGTGGCAAATGATGCCTTGGGAGTCGATGTACTTACCGCGGGATTATCTCTCATGTTATGATACATTGTACCCTACATTACTATGGTTTCCCAAGACCCATCATCGCCTGAAACACCAAGTGTGCCACCTGAGACACCCGCCCCCGCGGGAGGTATTGGCATGGCTGAGCCAATTTATCAGGCTCCCGTTGAGCAGCCGGATACGATAGTTGTCCCACCGCCCGATGCAGCAGGAACTGCGCAAGCAAATCCGAGCACTTCATTTCAAAATCCGTTTATACCCAACGTGCAAGTGCCTACAGCAGATGGCACGTCACCGGAAGACTCATCCAGAAAGCCGTTCGTAAAAATATTCCTTTTGTTATTTGGCTTATTACTCGTTGGGCTATTGGGATGGTTTATATGGGGACGGGTGAGCGGAGGAGGAACGACATCTACGAAAGAAGTCACGCTTAATTATTGGAGTTTGTGGGAAAACGATGAAGTAACTCGTCAGTTTATCGCAGAATATGAAGCCACGCATCCAGGAGTCAAAATACAATACACCCAACAATCACCCAAACAGTATCGTGAGCGATTACAATCTGCTATTAATCGTGGAGAAGGCCCGGATATATTCCGTTTTCACAATACATGGATTCCGATGTTGCGTAGTCAACTAGCATTAGTTCCTCCCACTGTTATGACACCAGCTGAATTTACGACCGCGTTTTTTCCGGTAGCGAGTAACGACTTAGTCGCAGGCACTTCTATATTTGGATTGCCGCTCATGATGGACGGTTTGGGCTTGTATATAAATGACGCATTGTTTGCAACAGCGGGAGTGAGCGAGCCTTCGACATGGACAGATGTTATCAATCTTATTCCCAAGCTTACGGTCAAAAACGGTACTGCCATCGTGACGTCTACGATCGCGTTGGGAACTACCAATAATGTAGAACACTTCAGCGACATATTGGCGCTTATGTTTTTGCAAAATGGCGCGTCTATCGCAAATCCTGTAGGGAAAGAAGCCGAGGGAACGCTTATCTTTTATCGAAAATTTTCAGATACCTCTGACCCGCTGTATACCTGGAGTGATGGGATGGACAACTCAATTTCCGCGTTTGCAAATGGCAGAGTGGCGATGATACTCGCGCCTTCGTGGCGCGCACATGAGATAGCACAACTTAACCCGCAGTTGCGGTTTCACATCGTGCCGGCACCGCAGTTACAGGGGAACGCGGTAGCGTGGGCGTCATATTGGGTAGAGGGAGTTTCTTCTCGGAGTCCCAATCAGGAAGCAGCATGGGAATTCGTAAAATATATGACGAGTGCTGAAGGTGCGACAAAGCTTTACACTGAAGCCTCGAAAAGTCGGCTGTTTGGTGAGCCATACGCGCGGGTAGAGTTGGCAAATAGTATCGCGGAAGACCCCTACTTAGGGGCGTTTGTGAAGCAGGCGGTATACGCCCGATCATTTCCGATGGCATCACGCACGTACGATAATGGTCTCAACGATAAGCTTATCCAGTATGCTACTGACGCAGTAAACGGTATGGTTACTGGAGGATCTCCGACACAGGTATTAACCACGATGGCCGCTGGATTTCGACAAGTGTTGTCTTCATACGGCTTAACAAGTGAACCGGAAATCAGTCCTGCCCCATAAATACATATAGGCATGAAATTCACGCGCCTTCAAAAAGTTTTTGCCGCTGTGGCGTACGCAGATGTTTTTGATTTTCCGTTAACTCGGGATGAGATACGGTTGTGGGCGGTGGGGGGTATTGATCGAGTACCTTCCTCACTTACTGGTTTGGATATATCAAAGAAAGCAGGTATTGAGTATGTGTGCTTACCCAAACGAAAAAGTTTGGTGCATATCAGACAATTGCGGCAAAAAAGTGCGGTTTTCAAATGGCGCCGGATACACGCAGCTTCGCGACTGTTCAGGATCATCCCGACACTTCTTCTTGTAGGAGTGACGGGTGGGTTGGCTGTGGAAAATGCCAAAGAAGGTGACGATATCGATTTATTTTTTGTCTCGCGAAAAAATACTCTGTGGTTAACCCGAAGTCTCGTGACCTTTGTCGCTGAGATATTGGGGATGCGTAGAAGGCCGGGAGACAGGCGGGTGAAAAATAAAATATGCCTCAACATGTTTATGGCAGAAGATGCGCTTTCGCTACCTCGGAACGAGCGGGATTTTTTTGCCGCGCACGAGGTGTTGCAGATGGTGCCGCTGTGGGAGAGGGAAGGGGTGTATCAGCGGTTTTTGTCCGCAAATCGGTGGGTGAAGCATTTTTTTCCAAACGCGTGGCACGATAAAATTCGTGGCATGGTGCGAAGCGACAAAAAATCGAGGATCAATGTACTGACGTGGCTACAAGGTGCTATAGCATTACTAGAGCCTGTCGCATCTTTCGTACAACGGGTGTACATGCGAAAGAGACGGACAAGTGAGGTAATAGAATATGGTATGATACGGTTTCATCCTAACGATGCGCGTAAATGGGTGCGAGAAAAGTACGCCCTTCGGCTTCAGCAGTCGGATATCCCCCTTGACAAGATTTTTTACCACCGATAAAATAGCAGTCACTTCAAAAGACTGCTAGTTTTTTAGCAAAACAGCTCTGCAGTCGCATTTTATAAAAAGGAGGCAAGTTATGGCAAAAAAAACCATTACGCCGTTGTTTGATAATGTTCTCATTAAGCCTTTGGAGGCTGAACAAAAGTTACCCTCAGGGTTAGTACTTCCCGATAGCGCAAAAGAAAAACCACAAATGGGCGAGGTCATGGCTGTTGGCGATGGCGCAGTTTGTGCGTGTGGCGATGAAAAAGACTCCTGCTGCAAAGGAGAGATGGTCGTGAAAGTCGGTCAGAAAGTCATGTACAAAAAATGGGGAGGAAACGAAATTAAGGTTGAAGGGCAGGACTGGATGATCGTTGAACAAAAAGATATTTTGGCAATAGTCGAATAAATTTATAAATTTTATTAGGAGGAACAAACTATGGCGAAACAACTAAAATTTTCAGAAGATGCACGACAGTCGCTTATCCGCGGCGTCAATATATTGGCGAAAGCAGTTGTCACAACCCTCGGCCCTAAGGGCAGAAACGTGGCGCTGGATAAAAAATGGGGAGCACCTTTGGTCGTCCATGACGGAGTGACGGTCGCCAAAGAGATAGAGCTTGAAGACGCGTTTGAAAACATGGGGGCACAGCTTGTCAAAGAAGCTGCCAGCAAAACCAATGATGTGGCAGGAGATGGAACAACTACTTCTACCTTGCTTACCCAGGCAATTGTAAACGCTGGATTTAAAAATGTGACTGCCGGAGCAAACCCGATGATCCTTAAGGCCGGCATGGAAAAGGGCTTGGATGTCGTGGTTGCTGAGCTCAAGAAAATGGCAAAAACTATAAAAGACGCGGATGTTGCCAAAGTGGCAACCATCAGTGCGCAGGATGAAAAGATTGGTACGCTAATTGCCGAATCGCTGACGAAAGTTGGCAAAGACGGTGTCGTCACCGTAGAGGAAGGTAAAGGGCTTACCATGGAAATCGAATACAAAGAAGGCATGGAATTTGATAAAGGCTATGCTTCCGCGTATTTTGTGACCAATACCGAAAAAATGGAAGCAGAAATTAACGATCCGTATATTTTGATTACGGACAAAAAGATTTCGGCAATCGCTGATTTGCTTCCTTTCTTGGAAGGGTTTGTGAAGGTGAGCAAAAATCTTGTGATCATCGCTGATGACGTGGATGGCGAAGCGTTGGCAACACTGGTTGTCAACAGACTCAAGGGCACAATCAATGTGCTTGCCATCAAAGCACCAGGTTTTGGTGATCGCAGAAAGGCGATGCTTGAAGATGTTGCCATCCTTACTGGCGGCACCGTCATTTCTGAAGACACCGGGCGCAAGCTCGACAATGTGACGGTAGATGATTGTGGTCGGGCAGATAAAGTCTGGGCAGACAAAGAAAACGCCCGCATTGTCGGTGGCAAAGGAAGTAAGTCTACTGTACAAAGCAGGGTTGTCCAGATCAGGCGCGAAATTGAAGAAACCACGTCTGACTTTGACCGCGAACATCTCGAAAAGAGATTGGCAAAGTTAGCGGGAGGTGTCGCAGTCATCAATGTCGGAGCCGCGACTGAAATCGAGATGAAAGATAAAAAAGAACGCGTTCTCGATGCAGTAGCCGCTACCAAAGCTGCACTGGAGGAAGGTATTGTCCCGGGCGGCGGCGTAGCACTCCTGAAGGCTCGCACCGCGCTTCTAAAGTATAAGGAAACATTGACGGTCAAAGATGAGCAGACCGGAGTGGACATCCTTTACTCAGCGCTCGGTGAACCGACTCGCATGATCGCGACTAACTCAGGAGCTGATGCTGGGTGGGTAATGAAGACGGTCGAAGAATCTAAAGTTACTGACTTTGGATTTAACGCCATGACTCTCGAGTTTGGTTCTATGATAGCTGCGGGCATCATTGACCCGGTGAAAGTCACTCGGTCAGCAGTGCAAAACGCAGTATCTGTCGGTATGATGATCTTGACCACCGAGGCACTCATCACCGACATTCCGGAAAAGAAAGAAGCTGGCGGAGCTGGAGGCGGTATGCCACCGGGTATGGGCGGCATGGGAGGAATGGGAGGCATGTATTAACCAACTCCTAACAATGAAATAGATTGTATTAACTTTAAAGCCCTGGGAAACCAGGGCTTTGAGTATACTTATACATATGCAAGATGCGTATCTGCAAACGACCATAACTACCTACAACAAAACCGCGCCTGAGTATATTGCGAAAGCCCAGCGGTACGCGCCTGTTCCTGAACGCGAGAAATTTATCTCTTTCGTAAAATCAGGCGGCAATATTTTGGATGCCGGGTGCGGGTCGGGAAGAGACGCAAATTATTTTGCATCCAAGGGGTTTACGGTCACTGGCATCGATTTATCCGATACACTTCTTTCGTACGCCAACGAACACGCGGAAGCGAACGTGACGTTCCATAATATGGACTTGCGCGCGATCAAGCTCAATACATCGTTTGATGGGATTTGGGCGTGTGCGTCACTTCTTCACCTCAAGCGGAAAGAAATATTACCGGTGTTACAGAAATTCGAGCGATTGATAACGCCCGAAGGCATATTGTTTCTGCTTCTTAAAGAAGGAGAGGGAGAGAAAATGGCAATAAGTAGCACCATACAGGGTGACCAGAGATTTTTTACGTACTACTCCGTCTCAGAACTCAGGAGTTTGTTAGTGAACGCAGGATTTGTTGTCACCGACATGTATACATGGGATCAGCATGAGAGAAACAGTGAGCGACCTCCTGAAACATGGATATCGGTATTTGCAAAAAAAAGTTAGCCGATAACAAGATAGACACTTCCTAAGTAGAGCCAAAATGCGAGAGATACCTGCCAATTCGTTGACCAGTTTTTACCCAAGCGCGTGTGCATATCCCATGGGTAACATATACGGGTGGCAAAATCACCTTCATGCGTGGGGATATCGATCAAAATATGGGAAAGGTACGAAAGCGATATGATGATCCACGAGTTGGGATATACAAAATAGGCGAGTATTGCTACCCCGAGTGCAGCAAATAGTGAGTGTGTTATCCGGTAACTTGCTGCATCAATCGCGTTCGAAAATTTATTTGAGGTAAGAAGCGTAAAGAGTAATCTGGGAAATGCTGTGGGAGGGGATGCAAGTGCCTGTCGAAATTTATAGTAGTAAAAAGGGGTAGCTCCGACAATATCGGGGAGTATTGCAGCAACTGCAGCAAGTGCAGGGTCAGAGCCACCCATACTTTTGGAAATCGCTATACCAGTAAGCGCGTGGTATAAAATATCCATAGTTTTCCTTGTATAATACCCTATATGACCCAATTTTCGTTAGAAGAAATTATCACGTCAGACAATCTCGTACATCAGGGTATTTTTCATCTCCCCAAAAATCCGGGAAAGAAAGCCATCGTCTGGGTACATGGACTCACGAGTAAATTTTATAGTGACCCCAAGCTTATGGAACTATTTGCAAATATGAGTGATGAGCAGGGCATTGGTTTTGCATCATTTCACACGCGCGGCCATGATTATGTTACCAGTACCCACAGGTTAGATAGTGCCAATGAGAAGGGGTATGTACACGAAACAATCGGCTCGGGAGTAGAAAACTTTACCGATTGCATCAAAGATATCGATGCGATGGTATCATTTTTCGTACACCGCGGATATTCGAGCGTAACGCTGGTCGGTCATAGTACGGGTGCAAACAAAGTGTGTTACTACGCAGGAACAGTGCCAGACGATCGGGTTTCCGGTGTTGTGCTTGCAGGCCCAATGTCCGATAGATATTCAGCAGGATTTGATGAAGCGATAAATCGCGAACATCAGCGCATCATGGAACAAAAAATACGTGAGGGGAAAGGTGACGAGTTGCTGACCGGATTTGATTTCTTCCCGCTTACTCCCAAGCGGTGGATGAGTTTATTGGGTAAAGGATCACCCGAAGATGTATTTAATTATCGTGATGAAATAGGCGCGCTATCGACATTTGGTGCAATTAAGTCACCGCTTCTTGTAATATTTGCTGGTAACGATGAGCACGCAGATCAGCCGATAACCACAATCCGTAAATCATTTGATGCACACGCTGCATCATCGGTATACAAGAGCGTCATCATAAACGATGCAGATCACGGGTTTACTGGAAAAGAAGCTGAGTTTGTGAGTGAAATTGTGTCGTGGGTTACAACCTCTTCGTTATGACCTACAAAACGATATTTATACATATCCCAAATAAAAAAAAGCTCAATCTCGCAACAGAGATTTATAAGCCGGAAGTCGATGGTAAACGACCAGTTGTATTTATTTTTCATGGGTTTACCGGCTACAAAGAAGGTGTTGATCTTGTCGATATCGCGAAACGATTGGCCGAAAAAGGAATAGTTACTGTGCGGTTTACCGCATCTGGATTTGGCGATAGCGAAGGATCACTTGAGCATGATTATCGTTTTAGCAATTATAGGCGGGATGCAGATGCGGTCTATAATTACGTAACAACGTTACCGTATATTGATGAGTCTCGGTGTGGCGTATATGGGCATAGTATGGGTGGCAAGCTTGCAGTGTTATTTAGTTATGATTATGCCAGAGTGAAGGCGCTGTGCGCGGTGTCAGCACCGGTAGAATTTGCGAATACTGCCTATGGGAATATAGAGGAAGAATGGAAAAAATCAGGATTTATGGAAAAAATAAGTAGTAGAGATGGTAGCACTATCCGCGTGCCATACGCGTATCGGTTAGATGCAGATTTGCCACAGCACGATGTCTTGGAGGCAGCACATGGGATTTTTCATCCTCATGCACTGGTGGTCGCAGGATTATTGGATACCGAAGTGCCCTGGCAAGAGACGCAAAAAATTTACGAAGCACTTCATTGCCCCAAGGAATGGCTGTTACTGGAAAATATTGATCACAAATACAAACGAGACACGTCATTACTTCCTGTGGTGCATACTCCCGTTGTCGCATTTTTTACGAAGTACTTATAGCGAGATATCGGAGGGTATCTGGTGTGTTATCTGACGACCTGGTTCATACTTCTGGATTTGTGGCAATACTTCCATAGGATTTAATGCAGCTCCATCCTGATGGATCTCTAAGTGTAAGTGGTTTCCGGTAGCCCAGCCAGTAGCACCGACTGTACCGAGTTCGGTGTCTTTGGTTACTGTTTGACCTTCTGTCACCGTAATTTTTGATAAATGGGCGTATGTTGAGGTCATGTTGTTGTCGTGTTCTACGATGACGTGTTTGCCATATCCGTTAAACAGAGAGGCAACCAGTATTATTTTTCCATCGGTGACCGGGTAAATAGGTGTGCCTGCTGGATTTGTAAGGTCAAGCGCTGTATGCCAGCCAGAAGAAAATTGGGAAATACCGAAGGTTGCAAGTGGCCATCGGAAGCGGGAAGGGGTCACTACCGCATTTACCGTAGTAGACTGGGTGTCTAGGTATACCTCTGCCGCACTAAACCCTGCCTGTGTTTGCGGCACGACAATAGCTGCAAAAAATGCAAAGCTAATAAGCGGTATGCCGATGACTTCAGACAGCGGCTTTCCCTCAATTTTTTGACGGATGACGCGGCTTAACCGATTGCTTCCGTGGTACGGCCGTGTCAGCCATAAAAGCGCGGTTTTATACATAGGCGTAGTGACTAAAAAACCACCCCCGGAGGAGTGGTTCAATACCGCGTATTGTAGCGTAAAAAAGCCCTAAAGTCAAATTTGCGAGAGCCTGTAACATTGCCTGAAACTTGTCAGATGTGGTATGATCGAACTCAATTTATGAAGCGTAAAATCAGCTTTCTCCTCGTTTTCCTTGTTGTTATCCTCGTTATCGTGGGAGCTGTAAAGTTATTAGGAAACCGCGCACCCAAAGAAGGTGAGTTGCGGGTAGACGCCACACCGACAGTGAGCGTATTTTTGGACAACAAACACATCGGTCGTACACCTCTTCGGGAAAAAGTGACAGCAGGTGAGTACACAATCCGATTAGTAGCCGAATCAACCACTGGAGAAGTAGCTCCATGGCAGGCAAAAATATCGGTAGGACCTAATCTTCTTACCTATGTGAACGCTATTCTTTCAGAATCTGAGCTTTCGTCTGCGGTAGACGTGCTGTGGCTGGAAAAAAGCGTTGCTGGCAAGCCAGAGTTTTCGGTGATCACCAACCCTGACGGCGCCTCAGTTGTCTTGGATGACGTCACCAAAGGAATTTCGCCAATTACGATTTCAGATGCAGAGGCAGGAGATCACACGTTAACCGTTACTTCCCCAGGATTTTTGACGAGAAGTATGAAAGTAAAATTGACGACTGGGTACAAGCTCATCGCGAGCATGAAGTTAGCGCTTTCTGCTGGTGGTGTTCCTGCAACAAGTGAGTCGACATCTTCAGCGGGAGTCACACCATCGCCAACAGTAGCTGCAGGTGGCACGACTGCCACATCATCTGCAGTCCCACAAAAACCATACGTCACTATCAAAGATACACCGACAGGGTTTCTTCGGGTACGCATGGAGCCTTCTACTTCTTCAACTGAAGCCGCTCGAGTGAACCCCGGTGAGCGATATCACTTATTTAATACGCAGAGTTCTTGGTATCAAATTTCTTACGATGGCACTAACAAAGGATGGATTTCTTCCCAGTACGCGGATAAAACAGAGTAATTCCCGTTGTCTTTTCTCCTGGTATACTTAGTTTATGAGCGCTCTTTCGACACAACCACATACCGTAGCCACGCCTGTACTTACCGTAGATATTTTTGTTGTATGCGGGGAAGAAGTACTTATGTTTCGAAGAAGTGATACCAAAAAAATATTTCCTGGCTGGCTCGCGCTCCCTGGGGGACATATAGAGGAAGGAGAAGATCCGTTATCAGCTGCTATCCGCGAGGTTCATGAAGAGGTTGGGATAACGCTTCTCCCGTCAGAAATACAACTTAAATTTGTAGCAATGCACCATCATACAGATCGCAACGAGCTATTTATCGTTTTTGGTTTTTTGGCCAATGTATCCCAGAAACCGGATGTTGTATTTGCTTCTCGCGAAGGTAATGCCGCATGGATGAACAAAGCAGAAGTCTTGGAGAAAAAAGAGGTGTTCCCTCCGGTAAAATACTATCTTCCTCACGTCTTGGGGAACAAGCCGGGAATTGTTTATAACTACAGCACATGGAACAATTCTCAGTTAGTTGAAGTAATTAGTGAAAAGATAGATATAAACTCCTAACACGTATCAGCCCCCGATACCATAGATGACAAAAAATGCAGCCCCTGTCCAAAGGATAACAGTGCTAAGGAGTGGTAAGTCTGTCGTTAACACTTGCTCAGGTGACTCACCTTTTCCATGATAAATAAGCTGCATGTATCGCATAATGCCATATAGGACAAATGGTATGGTCATCATCATCCATTTGCGATCTGGTATACCGATAACGAAGTCACTGTAGTTTTTAAATATAAGCCCCTGGGTGATCGGGCGCTCAAGGAATGTAAAATACGTGTATGAGATAAACGTACTGGTGGCGAACATAGACGTATACGCATCCAAAAGTTTTTCAGAATAGTGCGATAATGCTGCCCTCGTATCTTTGGGTGATGCGTCTCCAGAGCCTTGGATTAGGGTGAGTTCTGCTCTCCGTTTGCCGATAGCAAGAAATAGTGCGAGCGATAATGCTGCAAGCGCAAGCCAGATAGAAATATGATATCCACTTGCCGCTTCTCCCGCGTAGACGCGAAGTACGTACCCTGCAGTAATTGCGACAATATCAATGACAGATATGTGCTTCAAGATAATCGAATACGAGTACTGCAGCAGGATAAAGACCAGGGAAAAGAGAAAAAATGTTTGACCGATTATCTGCGCTATTCCTAATCCAGAAACGAGGAGGAGTAAAGATACAAGTAACGCTGTTTTTACCGGTAGTTTGCCACTCGCGACAGGGCGAAATTTTTTAAACGGGTGACGTCTGTCAGCGGGGGCATCGAGTACGTCATTTAATATGTAATTTGATGAGGAAAGAAAACAGAACGCGACAAATCCGAGGAGAGAATCACTAAGAAGAGAGGTATTAAATAAGTGTCCTGTAAAGAATATCGTAGTGAACAGCGCTAAGTTTTTTAGCCACTGTCGTGGTCTTGCTGCTTTGAGAATTGCGTAAAGAAGCTGACCCATACGAGAAACATGGATAGCGCTACAGCTACAGCAACAAAAGTGAATACTTTTAGTGTGCTTGTGACTGTAAGCGATACCAGCCCAAGTATAGCCGAGACTCCCCAGTAAAACAAGGCGATTTTTGGCTTGCTCCACCCTAAGTCCAATAGTCGGTGGTGAAGATGTCCCCGATCAGCAAGTACGGGCGACTTTCTCAACCCTATGCGTCTTATAAGAGTCGCCACCGCGTCTAACATAGGGATACCAAGAACGAGCAGGGCAGTCCCTAATTTTGCGAAAGACAAAATACCCAAGAGGGCGAGAAAAAATCCTGCCAGCGTTTTGCCACCGTACCCGGGCATAATTTTCTGGGGATAAAAATTCCAAGGAAGAAATCCTACATACGCTCCAGCGACAATAAATGCGAGTATCGTTACCCAAATTTGGTTGGCATCAAGCAAACTATACCGAAGAGATAAAAGCCCTAATATAAAAGCAGAGATTGCGACATATCCAGGCATTTGTCCGTCAACTCCGGCAGACCACCCAATAATGTTCATAGTCCACACTATCCAGATAATTGCCAAAAAGTGGGGAAGACCGATAACGACACTGTTGCCACCTAGCTCTATGGCAAAGCTCCATATTGAGAGTGGTAGTACACCACCGGTAAGCGGGTTTGTGATAAATGGGATACTGCTCCCAGTGGCAACGACTATTATCGCAACCAAAATATTTGTTCCGAGTCGTATATATGGGTTTACGTCCCGTTTGTCATCAAATAGCCCGACAATCATGAGAATAACGCTTCCGACAATAATTCCCATGATTTGAGGGTTCATAGGGAGTGCTATAAGCATCATGGTGGCAATGCCCAAAAATAGCGCTAACCCTCCTGCCCGAGGAATAACACCTTTATGCGTATGCGCAGGGTGGTATCGATGCTTTGGGTCATCGACGAGACCATGCTGGCGGGCAAATCTGATAACGAGCGGTGTTAAGCCGAAGGTAATGAGCGCGGCAGCAAGTAGTGATGGAAGGAATTCGATCATTAACTTATAAGTGTAATAATGCGTATAACCATAGCGCCACTTAAGCACGATACAAGGAGTGAAGTAAGGAGGAGTACGCGAGTAAACATGGGGTGTTGTGATGCAAATTTGGCGATAAGCAAAAGGTTAATAAGGTAAACCACTATGGCAGTCGCCATCGGCAACAAAAGAAACCATGGAGAGGCTAATCGTTCCTGTCCCCATGGTCGACTATACCAAAGGGGTATCTCGGGAGGTAAAAATCTCCAAAACCATGCAAGGACTCCGCTTCCCACGATGAGTTGAGTAATAACTGCATTTGTTGCCCATCGATACTCCCATGTCATTTTTGTCGAGCCAATCCCTTGGAGTAATTCTTGTGGAGGAGAAACGGGAAGGGTGAATTTCATAAAGGCATTTGGTAGACAATTTCAAATGTAGTATCAGGATATACCAAAAAGCCACGCTTGGGGTAAACGGGGTAATCGCGGATCATGCGAGATGGGGTAATAAGTGCGTCTCCTACGTACCAGGGGAATTCGTTATTATTTGGGTTATAGAGATATACCTTATTTTTATCTTTTGCATAGTAGAGCGCTTCGAGATAAATAAGCGAATCCGAAGCGAGGATAAGGTCACCGGGTTTTTCAAGTGTGTATATTTGTTCAAATGTCGTGCGAATTGGAGGTTTTGCATGATATGGCGAATACCACCAATTAAACCAAAGGATGCCTGCAAGTATTGCTCCTGCTGCAATTTTTTGGATAATCGTCTGTTTTATCGCTGCTAATGCTGCTACGACAATAAGTACCTCTGCGATCGTAACGGGCAACAGGTATCGGTTTACATAAAGCGGCTTTATAAATGACGCAGCGATGATGACAACAAGCGGTAATGCACCAAACAGGATAAATAGCAGATTTCGGCGGCGCTGTGCTTTGTCTTTTAGTGCAAAGAGCGAAGCCCCGATAATGCCGAGTGAAAGGTAATATGTATACTTCCATCCGTACCAGGGAGTACCTTCATAGCCGACAAACAAGTTTCCGAGTGCAGACTTCACGAGTTGCCAATCGACCGGGAAATACCATGAACTCTTGAGGCGTGTTGCCTCTAGAGCAGCTTTTACTACCCATGGGATCATGAATGCTCCCGCAATCGCTAATGCATGAAGTCCTTTATCTTTTTTTATAAACGTCCACAATGATTTACGTGTTGGTTTATTTGTCCAGAGATAATGTAAAACGAGCGTGCCAAAAAATGGAAGCAGATAGACATGTGTATAAAATCCTAATACTGCAGATGCGATAAACCATCGCCATTTCTTTTCGATAAAGGTAACAAGCATTGCGGTTGCAAAAAATGTATACCATGCATACGTGCGTACTTCAAACGAGTAATACAGCAACATGGGGTTAAGGAAAAAAATAAGCGGCAGATACCACGCGAGCCAATGTTTTTTGTACATGGTGTGTCCCCACTCTATAATGAGGATAGTCGCCATCAGAAAACCCAACACCGATAAGCTTCTTGCAGCAACTTCACTTGTTCCGAATAATTTTATCCAGAAATGAAGCAGTGTGTAGTATACAGGTGGCTCAAATCCTAATTTTGTCGCAATAAATGAAAGCGGTTGCTGTGAAGCGAGGATAGAAAATGCTTCGTCTCGCCATAAACTTTGCACCAAATAGAGCAATGGTGTGTGGGAGAGTAATTGATTCAACATACGTTGTATTTATTATATCTTTTCCGTCACTCGGTATTCCAGTCGTTTACCCAGAAGCAACCTCGTGTGAGCATCGAGCCCTGGGAGTGCCGAGAGAAAAAATGAAATAATGGGAAGTGTTAACCACTGGAGATACAAAAGTGGTAATTTCCACTTGGGATATGATTTGGGTGGCGGAGGCTTAATACGCCAGTCAATAATAAAGACGATAATCAAAAATATAGTTGAAAGCGTGAGTATCCCCGAAGAAATGCGTGCGAGATTATGTCCGAGTACTGTTCGTGCAAAATCTTGATTAATGAGCGGTGGCACTGTGCTTCCAAGGGTGAGGATAAACCAATTTGTTGGCCAGAGGAGATGATGCTCTAATAGTGATGCAACTCTTCGCACGCGATCCGAAAGTTTAATTTCTGGATGCAGGAAAGCTTCTCGGATAACGTAGGGAATATCAGAAACACCCCATGCCCATCGTTTGGATTGTTCATATTGATTTATGAATGTACGGAAAAATCCAGTACTTTCTGCGGCATCTACCAGTATTGGAAGAAATATTGGTTGTACCGATACGCGTTCACCTCGGGCAAAATATACGGTAAAAAACATGTGGTAATCCTCTGGTATGACATCTACCGCCCAATAGCCCACCGAGGCGGCGGTTTGAAAAGAAAGTGAGTAGGTAGAAAAATTAATAAGTCGTGATTGCTGTGATAAAAACGCAAGGTTCCACATGCTGTTAAGCGTATTAAGAAACCGATAAGGGAGCGGTATACGCCAAATATTGTTATAAAACATGATGCTTCCTTGATAAAAATGATCGTGACGTTCAGGGTCTTTCAAAAATTGGTAAGCCAATGCGGAAAAATATTTTGGATGAGGAAGGGCATCCGCGTCACATGAAGTAACGGTGACCCAGGGAAGAGGAATTTTTTTGGAATGAATAAGCAGAGCAGCTTGTTTGGCTGCGTGTGCCATGTTGGACGATTTTCCTGCGATTTCACCTGCGACCAATGTATGCTTGGTTACCAGAAAATGACCAAATCGTTTGCCAAATTCTTTTTTTAGTTGTGTAGCAGTTTCCGCGCTATTTGTATCTTTTGCCTCCGTTGCGAGTACTACAATCATCCGTTCACGCGGAAAATCTTGGTTTGCTAAATTTTCGAGCGTGCGCTTGAGAATATGCAAGGGTTCTTGGTATTCAGGAATGATAATAACGTGCCAGATATGTTCAAAATTTGGAAGACTTTTTGCTTGTGCAAGCCAATTTATAGCAGCGTGTGCGGTGAACGTGACAAACGAGCGGACTGCAAAAATGACGAGGGTGACTGACTTGTAAAACCAGTACACGTCAAACGTAATAATAAGATACGCGACTAAAGCAGGATGCCAGAACGAAAGCCACAAAGGAAGCGTGATAATAAACCACGAAAATAGAGGAATCGCTATTTCAAAAAGCCGCAACGTTTTATTGGGGTAGCGCAAAAATATCTGGCGCATAGGATCAAGCTAAATTATACCACGCAGGATGGCGCTAAACCTAATGGCTTTGCACAGCCTTGGTGAGTATTATAGGCGCTCATTTTCCGGAAGGGAAAAAAGTGCCTGTGCATTTTTGGTCGTTTCCTCCATGATGACACTCACTTCTTTTCCTTGGAGTGACGCAATTTTTTGGGCTATGAGGGGTATGTATTTCGGTTCGTTTCTTGTACCGCGGTGTGGAACAGGCGTAAGGTACGGTGCATCAGTTTCGAGTAGCAGCATGGAAAGCGAGATATGAGGAACAATTGTTGCTAATTGTTTTGAATATGTAACATTGCCGTCTATCCCAACGTATAAGCCGAGTTCCTGTATCACTCTGAGGTCTTGCAGTCCACCAGAAAAACAGTGCACGACTCCGCGTGGAATTTTGTTGAGCGTATTGAGTGTAGCAAACAAATCATCAAACGCTTCTCGACAGTGAATAATAACGGGAAGATCATAAAAATTTGCTATCTCGAGCTGTTCTCTAAATAATTTTTGCTGCACATCTTTTCGTCCTCCGGCAACTTCACCTTTATATTGGTGGTAGTCTAGTCCACATTCACCAATAGCGACTATATAATTTTTGTTTGCATCGTCTTTTAGGAGTGTTTCAATATACGAAAGATCAGGATTTTTGGGTGCCTCGTATGGGTGAAAGCCCACTGCGGCAAAAATAATACCAGGGTACTCGTGAGCAAAATGTACCGCGGTGCGGCACGAAAGATGATCAACACCAGGCACGATAAATTGTTTGACCCCGGCTTTTTTGGCGTTTCCGATGACCATGGCACGATCAGCGTCAAAGTCTGAAAAATTAAGCTGTACGTGGGTGTCGATGTACATACAATGAACTATTAACAATTAACTGTTAACAAATTTACAAAGCAATAAAATAACTCGTAACAATTGACAGATACTAGAACGATAATAACGAAAATGACGAAAATTACAAAGTAAAGGCTTATGTTAGGCGCGGGAACATTGGCGGCTCTGGTGTAATGGTCTGACGGGAGAACTGTGTGAGAATTTTATTTGCTGTTTCAGGTATGAACGGTTGGAGAAGTGTGCTTATTTCCTGAATAGGAACGATAAAAAAGTTGATCGCATCAGTAAGTTCATTGCCTGTTTTTTCCCAGGGCTTTTTTTCGTTCACTGCGATATCGAGTGTTTTTATTTTTCCCCATATATATCCTAAAGCGTCATTAAACTGGTAGTTTTCTATATATATTTTGAAAGTTGGATTAAGCGCAAGGTATGCATCGAATGTTTGCGGTTGTGGCACGATGATATTCTCAGTTTGAGATGCGAGTTTTGCAATCCGTGCGATTAAATTACCCAATCCGTTGGCAAGATCAGCATTATAGAGTTCCTTAAATCTCCGTTCCGAAAAGTCACCGTCAGCTGATGGTGGTATTTCTCGCAGAAAATAATATCGAAGTGCATCGGCCCCGTATTTATTGATGAGTTCGATAGGATCAATGACGTTGCCGAGCGTTTTGCTCATTTTCTGACCGTTTACCGTAAAGTATCCGTGGACAAATATGGATTTGGGAGGTTTTAGTCCTGCAGAAAGCAAAAATGCCGGCCAGTAGACGGCATGAAAGCGGCTTATGCCTTTACCAATGACGTGGACATCTGCAGGCCACCATGTATTGTATTGTTGTTCATCCCATCCAAATCCAATCCCTGATTGATAGATATTGAGGGCATCAAACCATACATACATACGCTGTGTGTCATCTCCTGGTACCGGCACGCCCCAATTTTTGGCGCGCTCATTACTTCGGGAAATGCTGATGTCGATAAGCGGTTGTTTAAGAAATGAGAGTACTTCATTTTTTCGAGTTTCAGGTGTAATGGTGAGCTTGCCACTTACGATAAGATCGATAATTTGTTGCTGATATTTCGAAAGTCGGAAAAAATAATTTTCTTCTTTGACTACCTCAAGTTTTTTACCGGGATGTTCAAAACACTCACCTTGCTCATTGAGCTCCTCGGGTTCATAGAAAGTTTCACAGCCGACACAGTAGAGACCTTCGTAGGATTTTTTATAAATATCTCCCGTTTTGTCGCAGAGATCCCACAGTTTTTGGCTGGCAGGGAAGTGGTGCGCGGTATCACTTCCTTTTTGCCATACATCGAATTGACAACCGAGCGCCTTGGTTAATTCCTGAAATTTTATATTGTTTTCATCGATGAATTGCTGAACGGGGACACCCGCCTTTTCTGCCGCCTGCACATTTTTCAATGCGTTTTCATCACCGCCCGAAAGTAATGTGGTTTGTTCACCCAAAAGCCTATGAAATCGCGCGATTGTATCTCCCTGCACAAATTCCAAGGCGTGTCCTATATGGGGCGGCGCGTTTACGTAAGGTATGGCGCAGGTAATGTAGAATTTTTTGTTCATACGTTCTCGTATTGTAGCAAGTTGTTCACGAATTATCCCTCCAAAGGAATTCAAGTGCAACTATACTTGCTACGAGTAGTAGTGCATACAAGGGGTGTCGAAGTCCCAAGAGGCGTAATACGAGATATAGAGATACGCCGCCAGCAATAAGGATGGCAAGGCGTCTGTTTCGTAAAAAATACGCCAATAGCGTACCTATCGAAAATGAGACGAGTGTAAAAAAGCCCAAAAGTGTGATGGGAGAATCGGGCGGCACTATGTTTACGTATGCAGAGAGCGCGATTATGCCGGTGATACCCGCAAAGAGAAGGAAAGGGTTGCGCGGCTTTGATTGTCGTTCCATATATTTATTGTAGGCGAGTTTGTGCGCGTGCTACAATGGGGCATCATGAGCTCCGATTTTCTTATCCTCATCGTTGTCATTATTGCTGGATTTGGAGTGCTTGGATATTTAGTCAAAAAAGAACTGTCTAAGCTTACTGAAAAAAAAGATGACTCAACCCTTACGGAGTGGCTTAAATCCATGCAGGTATCCATAGAGAATACAAATAAAGCACTGAATGATGCCATGCGCGGACAAACGACTGACGTGAGTAAACTGCTTCAGGCAAATACAAAACAGTTAAACGATCGTCTCGATACCGCGGCTCGGGTGATTGGCGACTTGAAGCAGAATTTAGGCGAGATGTCTGAAGTAGGTAAAGGAATACGAAGCCTGCAGGAGTTTTTGCAGTCTCCGAAGTTGAGGGGCAACATCGGTGAGCAGGTATTGCAGGACATGATCGGTCAGACATTTCCAAAAAATTCGTTTCATCTCCAGTATGCGTTTAAAAGCGGTATGAAAGTGGACGCGGTGCTAAAAACAGACGCAGGACTTTTGTGTGTCGATTCTAAATTTCCCATGGAAAACTTTACCAAAATGCACAAAGGTGAAACCGAGGCGCTTCGCGCGTCTGCTAAGCGCGACTTTATCGCTGATGTTAAAAAGCACGTGACGGATATAAGCCGTAAATATATATTGCCCGAAGAAGGTACGATGGATTTTGCCCTGATGTATATCCCGTCTGAAGGAGTGTATTACGAAATGGCGAATATGGAAGAGCTTATGAATTTTGCGCGGAAACTGCGGGTGTATCCAGTGTCGCCAAACACACTGTATGCGCATTTACAGGTGTTATTACTTTCATTCCAGGGGAAAGATTTGGAGCAAAAATCACGTCATGTGTTTCAACTTCTTCGGGCGATACAAAAGGACTACGGAAAAGTAGAGGAGAATTTGGGAGTGTTGGGGAAACACATTAACAATGCGTATAACTCTATGAGCAATGTATCTGGTTCATTCTCATTGTTGGGGCAAAAACTTTCTCAGACACAGACACTTGGGGAAAGCACCGAGGATACAAACATATTACCGTAATAATATGAGAAACGTGCTCATTCTCCATGGTACAGCAAACACTTCTCAGGGTAATTGGTTTCCGTGGCTTACACAGGAATTAGAGAAGCGTGGTTATGAGGTGTGGTCGCCAGACTTGCCACAGGCGGATAGACCGGATGAAGAACGATACCTCAATCATATATTTTCCCGTAAAGACTGGAAATTTACTTCAGAAACGGTCATTGTTGGACATTCATCGGGAGGAGTGGCTGCATTACGTCTCTTGCAGCGGTTACCGGAAGCTGTTGTGATTGACCGCTGTATTACCGTAGGAGCTTTTACAAATACTCATGGGTGGGACAGTATCGCTGGATTGTTTCGGACACCTATCGACTATACAGTCATCAAAAAGCACGCCAAAAAATTTATTGTCTATCATTCCAATGATGATCCTCATGTACCCATAGAAGATGCAGAAGAACTTCAAAAAAAACTCGATGCGGAATTTATTTTTATCCCCGACCAAGGGCATTTTAATTTAGAAAAAGGTCCTCAATACACGCAGTTTCCAGTTCTTCTCGAAAAGATGCTCGAGTAAGATTATAATGAGCCAACGATGGCGAAACCTCCCGTAGATAAAAAAAGCCTCAACGAAGAGCAACAGGAAGCAGTTAATTTCGGTGATGGGCCGCTCCTTATTATCGCTGGCGCGGGCACTGGTAAAACTACTGTAGTCACCGAGCGCATTAAACAACTGATAAGCTCAGGCAAAGCATTACCTTCACAAATCCTCGCACTTACATTTACTGAAAAAGCGGCGCGCGAGATGGAGGAGCGCGTGGATGTGATCATGCCCTATGGCTATACTCAGATGTGGATTTCTACATTCCACAAATTTTGTGACCGTTTACTCAGGCAGGAAGCAATACATATTGGATTAAACCCAAGTTATCGCCTCATGACCGATACTGACGCCACTATGTTGTTTCGGGCCCACTTGTTTACGTTTGATTTAGATTATTTTCGACCTTTAGGAAATCCTACCAAATTCATCAGTGGCATATTGCAGCATTTTTCGCGTCTCCAAGATGAGGACGTATCACCGGAGCAGTACCAAAAATGGGTAAGTGACAAGGAGGCAAAGGCTGAAAGTGAAGAGGAAAAATTAGAGATTAAAAAATACATTGAGTTATCTCGTACCTATAAGGCGTATCAGGAGCTAAAAGTGAAAGAGGGGTACATGGATTTTGGAGATCTTATTACAAAAACTCTATCGCTTTTTAGAACGCGAAAAAATATTCTTCATTTTTATCAAGAGCAGTTTAATTACATATTAGTAGATGAATTTCAGGATACGAATATCGCCCAAAATGAATTGGTGGCGTTGCTTGCCGGGAAGCGGCAAAATATAACCGCAGTTTGCGATGATGATCAGAGCATCTATAAATTCCGAGGAGCTGCGGTTTCTAACGTATTATCATTTCGTGTGCACTTTCCAAAAGCAAAACTTATTGTGTTATCGCAGAATTACCGCTCTACCCAATCTATACTGGATGCTTCATATCAGCTGATACAGCACAATAATCCGGACAGGTTAGAGGTAAAAGAACACATCAACAAAAAACTTACTTCAGCGCGCAATTTGTCCGGTGAGTGGCCGAAGTTACTGTATGAAGAACGGGTAGAAAATGAAGCGGACGCGGTCGCAAAAGAGATCAAGCGACTATCAGGAGTAAAAAAGCACAGTGGCGGTACTTACTCTTGGAAAGACATGGCAATATTGGTACGCGCAAACAATCACGCAGAACCGTTTGTCCGCGCACTTATGCGATACAATATTCCGTTTCAATTTTTGGGGCCCGGACAACTATTTCGTCAACAGGAAATAAAAGAGCTTATTTCATATTTGCAGGTTATTCATAATTTTGAAGACAACGTGGCGATGTTTAGAGTATTTTCTATGGATTATTTTGCATTTCCACCGAGAGATATTGCGGCTATTGCAAATTTTGCCCGCAAACAAAATGTGTCGCTTTTTGAGGCGAGCGAAATAACGGTTGGATTACGAAACATGGAGGGGGCAGAAGTTCCCGTTGTTGATAAGGAAGTACTGCAGAAAATAAAAGAAATTATCGCGATGATCCATAAACACATGGGGCTCGTGACTCGTGAGAGCGCAGGACAAATTTTATTTTATTTTTTGCGTGATACCGGGATGATGAAAAACATCCTTGACTATAGTGCCCCTGTTGATGAAAAAATTGCAAACAATATTTCCAAGTTTTTTAGCAAGCTTAAAACGTATGAAACAGATCATACAGATGCGAGCGTCCCTGCAGTACTTGATTGGATTGAGCTTTCTATGGAACTCGGAGAATCTCCACTTGCTAACGACTCTGACTGGATGAGTAATGATTCGGTAAATATATTATCGGTGCACAGTAGTAAGGGATTAGAATTTCCGGTGGCGTTTTTGGTAAACATGGTTTCTGCTCGATTTCCGACTGTAGAGCGGAGAGAGACTATCCCTATACCCGAGGAGCTTATCAAAGAGGAGTTGCCCGTTGGTGATTATCATTTGGAGGAAGAGCGCAGGCTTTGTTATGTAGGGATGACCCGGGCACAGGATTTGCTATACCTTACGGGTGCTAACTATTACGGTGAAGGAAAACGAGAGAAAAAACTTTCACCATTTGTGTACGAAGTGATTGGCGAGAAATCAATCGTTGCTCCCAATTTACGACCTTCTCAAATGTCGTTGCTGGATTGGAAGAAGGATGAGGTGCAGCAAGGAACATCTGGAGAGGCAAAAAAAATAACTATCTCGTATCTTTCATACTCGCAGATAGAAACATTTCGGCTTTGTCCGCTACATTATAAACTTCGATATTTTCTCAATATCCCGACCTCTCCGTCTGCATCTTTATCGTTCGGAACGAGTGTACACAACGCGCTCCATGATTTTTATGAATTGCATGCAGCGGGAGAAAAGGTGAGTCAAGAATTATTATTGAGCTTGCTTACTAGCCGGTGGCAGAAAGCAGGATACGAAAATAAACGCTACGAGGAAGATATGAAAAAGAGGGGAGAGCAATATTTGACAGAATACTATGAAAAAGAATTCAAACCGGATACAAAAATTGCGGCACTTGAGCAACCGTTTATCGTACCTATTACACATGAGGGAAAGTCTTTAAAAGTCGGAGGAAAGATCGATAGAATTGATATTCTCCCTGATGGAAAATTAGAGATCATAGATTATAAAACTGGTAGGATGCCGTCTAAACGTGAGGTAGACGCAAATTTACAGTTATCTATGTATGCGTTGGCAGCATCTGAAATACATGCAGTTCCATTTGGCAAGAAAACAGAAGATATTACATTATCGCTTTATTTTTTTGATACACA
The DNA here is from genome assembly GCA_002430725.1 of Candidatus Gottesmanbacteria bacterium UBA5942. GTDB lineage: Bacteria > Patescibacteriota > Microgenomatia > UBA10105 > UBA927 > UBA927. Next base: position 50,319 of record DJCU01000001.1, on the reverse strand, counting down.
GACAAAGATTTCTACGACTCGCACCATGGAACAATTAGAAAAAGAAAAAATTATGATTATTGATATTGCGAAACAGATAGAGGCGTCAGATTTTCGTTGCTCGGGGAATATGCTGTGTAAAGATTGTGAATACCAGATGTTTTGCAGTGTGACGTGAAGAGGGGATTAGGAAGCGAGAGGGTAGTAGAGTTCGTATCCCCCAAATCCTTCTTTGAATTTGGTAAACCCTTTCCATTCGTGATTACTTTTCGGTTTGCGCTCATCCCATACACCGACAAAATCCAACGCAGTACATTTTTTCTTTTTTGATTCTTTCAGCGCTTCCCAAACAAGGAGTGTGGGTGCAAACATTTTTTTGCCTTCCGGCAATGCTCCCGCAATCCAATAATAGGCAATTTTTTCCCAAAAAAGGAGAAGGATGCCTCCAATAACTTGCTGTTTTTCATTTCGTGCGAGAAGTATGGTTTTATGCTGGGTTGGGAGAATTTGCCAAAGCTTGTGTACACCTGATGTTGTAATAAATCCCAAAAAACCTGCAGATGCACTTTTCAGTCGAAGAAATGTGTTGATATCGTCACTTGCAGATATGGTGACCCCATACTTTTCTGCCCGCCTCACTGCGCGGCGTTTTGCCTCTGAAAATCGATGAAATATCTCTTGCTCGTTTGGGGTAAGATCTACGCGAATAGTTTTTGTAGGGATATAAGGGTCTTTATTTATTTTTATATGTCGTGGGATATGGCTGCACCAAAGGGATAGTGATGTTTGGCTTACATTTCTATCTGGTTCAATAGCGATAGTGCGTACCCCATATTTTTTAAGGAGAGGGATAAGTTTTTTTACGGATGGAAGCGTGGTGACCCGTTGGATTTTGGCGAGGCCGCCAATAATCGGAAAGGGTTTAATAAAAATAGTACTGTTGTCGACCGTTTCAATTATCCACCCGAGCGATCGGATAAAGCTCGCGTAATAAGGCGATTGTTGTATTTCCATGATGGTATGATTTAGCTTTTGAGACCTCGCTTGAGGAGAAACCACCGTATGGTATCTGCCAGAGTATACAGTTTGTATAAAAGCGGGTTGATCACGAGATCAAAAGAACCTACGTGTTCTACGAGAAGCGGATTAAATCCCTGTTTAAACCGATGAAACCCAAACCACGGGTCGTCGGGGTCTGGTTCTGGCCCCATAGCTCCCCACAGATCAAATGATGTATAGCCGTTTGCCTTGCCCCACTTTGCAATTTCCCAGAGAAGCAGTGTCGGAGCCATAACTTCGCGGTGCTGTCGTGATGATGTACCGTACGGATAATAAAGTGTTTTATTCCAGGCAAATAATATCCATGCTGCGAGAATTTCTCCTTTGTATGTCGCGGTAAATAAATGTGCGATACCAGCGTCTTTCATAATACGCCACATGGTTTGATGGTACGTTTTGTTATGTGCAAAAAACCCCTGTCTTCCGGTTGTTTCTTCATTGAGTCGGAGGTAGGCAGCAAATGCTTTCTCGGAATTATCTTCGGTTACTGAAACTCCATGTTTTTGCGCGATGCGCAAGTTATATCGGGTTTTGGAGTGCATTGCTTTCAAAAGTTCTTCTTCGGATTTATTGAGGTCTAATACAAATGTGTATTTTGTAAAAAGCGGGTGATGTGAAGCGCGGAGTTCAGGGAGTGTGAGCGTGTTTTTCGATGCTGCAATATTTGGCTCTAATTGTATAAAGATGGCATGCTTTGATGCGCCGAGTAGTCGAAGATCGTGGAGCATTTGAGACGTAGGTTTTGGGCCTTTAGGAAAATATCCGATAACCCATGGCGTATGTGGTACGTTATGAAACGTGAGTTGTCCATGTTTGGTGCGTACCACATCGATACCCATAGCTTTTCGGAATTCTCCCCATTCCCATGATTGGAGTGGGTGAGTTGCGCTGTTATTCCAGTTTCTAATATCTGTGGAGGATTGTTGTTGTGAGGTGGGATCAATCTGTAGCATGGGTGTATTATCTCGCTTTTATTCGTATGGTACAATATCGATCGATGACAAAAAGGGTACGAATACAAAGGCGTCATGATGAACCAGTAAGTTGGCTTCCTGTCGATAGTCGTTTATTTTCTCCGTTATTTTCTTTTTCTCACGTTCACGGAGTAGGCAAAATTTTTATTGCGATGGAAATGGTGTTAGCAGTGGGTGTGGTATTCGGCGCAGCAATATTGGTCGTTATTCACTTTTTTGTCTAAAGGAGCATATCGTCATCCCGAAATCCCCGATCCTGTGACAGTGAAACTTGTAGATCGAGTGTTGCTTCCGGAATATCTGCGATAAATCGTGAAATCATGTTTTGGGTGCGAGTACCAAAGAATAATCTTTTGTTGGCGTAGGTAAGATATAGCTTTTCTTTTGCTCTGGTAATACCTACATAGCAAAGTCGTCTTTCTTCTTCTATTTCATCTTTTTCCATGAGTGAACGACTGTGGGGGAATATTCCTTCTTCCATGCCAACAATTGAAACGACAGGAAATTCCAGTCCCTTCGCCGCATGTAAAGTCATAAGGGTGACGGCTTGTCGATTTTCTCCCATTTCTTTGACGCGCTCGGGTGTATATTCCTGTTCTACGAGTGCCACGTTTTCTAAGAATTCGGTTAGATTCGGAAATTCGGTAGCCACCGACCTGAGTTCTTTGATGTTTTCTAATCGATAGGCTTCTTCTTCTACGTTTGCGTCATACAGTTCGAGATAGTGGGTAGCTTCCAGCGTATTATCGAGGAGCTCGAGGGTAGTAAACTGTATCAGTTTATTCTCTTTTGTAATTTCCTCGGCAAATGAAAGAAATTTTTTCATTCTTCCTTTACCAAGTTTTTCTATCCGGTTGTACGATACGGTGTCTTTGGGATTAGAAAGTAATCGTAAATACGAAAGCACGTCTTTGATTTCTTTTCGTTCATAAAATCGAGTACCTCCTACCAATGTGTATGGGACGCCAGCATGCAAAAATGCTTCTTCCAATACCCGAGACTGTGCATTTGTGCGATAAAGGACCGCGAAGTCAGAAAATGGTCGACCGGACTGCAATATCATATGAATAAGAAATGTTGCTTCGTCTTGTTCGTTTCGGGCTTCATACAGCGTGATGTGGTCGCCACCTTTTTTGTCTGTCCAGAGTTTGAGAATAGGGTGTGATGTGTTTTTGGAAATGACGCCAAACGCGGCATTGAGGATCATTTGGGTCGACCGGTAGTTTTGTTCAAGATTAAATACTTTTACTTCCGGAAAGTCGGTACGAAAATTGGTGATGTTTCTAAAATCCGCTCCGCGCCACCGATATATGGATTGTGATGCGTCTCCGACAACGCAAATATTTCTCCACCGGGCACTTAATTGTTTGGTGAGTTCGTATTGTGCTTTGTTAGTGTCCTGATACTCATCGATTAACACATAGTGGTATTTTTCTTGGTATTTACCCAGGACTTCGGGGTTTCTTCTAAATAACATGACTGTTTTCATAAGAAGGTCATCAAAGTCCAACGCTTCGTTTTCCAATAATAGTTTTTGATATCCTAAATACACACGCGCGACCGTTTCCTGAAAATTGCCGCGGGCGAGATTGGGGTATTCTAAAGCGGGGATAAGCTCATTTTTTGCTTGCGAGATAGTGGAAAGTACTGCACGAGGATTATAGAGCTTGGGGGAAATATCAAGCTTTTTCATGACTTCTTTGATGGCGTCAATTTGATCCTGGTCGTCATAGATAACGAAGTTAGACGAGATATTGATATGCTTCCCATCCACTCTGAGGATAAGCGCGCAGAGCGAGTGGAACGTACCGGCATAAGGAAGATCTTTCGTATGGATAAGCGCACGAATACGATTTTTCATTTCTTTCGCCGCTTTATTGGTAAATGTCACCATGAGGATGTGGTGTGGTGACACTTTTTTTTCTGCGACAAGGTATGCCACTCTACACGTAAGCACTCGTGTTTTACCGCTTCCTGCTCCGGCCAGTATAAGCACCGGTCCATCGGTGTGCGTCACTGCTTTTTGCTGGTCGGGGTTTAAATCATTGAGGAGGTCATCTTTCATAGACTATAATAGTAGCACATGAAAAACCTTTTCATTTTAGGGAACTGGAAGTCGAACAAAACAACAGCAGAAGCAGTGCTTTGGCAACAGTCATTTGTTAAAAATGTACCTCCCATACTCGATAACGTCACTATAATTTTATGCCCTGCATATCATCACGTGTCATTGTTTGCTCATAAAAGTAATACCTATGCGACAGGAGTACAGAATATTTCTCCATTTGATATGGGTGCCTATACAGGTGAGGTAGCCGCCTCGATGGTAAAAGATGATGTAACTCACGCGATGATTGGCCACTCTGAGAGGCGAAAACACTTTGGAGAAACCGATGAGATTGTGGCAGAAAAAGTAAAGCGCGTAATCGAGGTGGGTATTAAGCCTGTTGTTTGCGTATCAAATACAGAGCAAATAAAGCAGCTTAATATGCTTGCACCGGAGTTTGCCAAAAGTGGATTATTGCTCTATGAACCGTTGTTTGCTATTGGCTCAGGTACATCGGACTCACCAGAAAACGCAAATGCGGCAGCAATGGAAATACAGCAGATTTTTCCGACTGTGCCAATTTTATATGGGGGAAGCGTAACACATGAGAATGTCAAAGGGTTTACTGACCAGCCATATCTTTCCGGGGTTGGGGTCGGCGGGGCAAGTCTGGATCCGGACAAATTTGTGTCGCTTATTCGCGCTGTGTTGTCGTAAGTATTCATATCTATATGGAACCGCGTATCCGCCGTATTCATGTGCCAAAAATAGCGTGGGTCGTGCTTGCTCTCAGCATATTGCTGGTGGGGTATGCGTTGCTTCGAGGCATAGCGATCTCCCAGAATTTTATGTCAACCACAGGTATCACTCCCACGACACTATTTAAGTTGGTGTTTGATGCGGGCGCAGATTTAAAACCAATAGATGGTCGAGTAAACATCTTGCTTTTGGGTATTCCTGGTGGTGATCATGATGGTACTGATTTAACTGATACTATCCTTGTGTTATCTTTCCATGAAAAAAATCATACACTCGCGATGATTTCCGTCCCTCGTGATATTTGGAGCGATACGCTCAAAGATAAGGTAAACAGCGCGTATCACTATGGAGAATTAAAGAAAAAAGGCGGCGGATTAATACTTGCGAAAGCAATCGTATCGGACATGATAGGGCTTCCTATCCAATATGCATTAGTGTTGGATTTTTCAGGATTTCGGAAAGTTATAGACCTTGTGGGCGGGGTTGAAATAGATGTGCCAAAAAGTTTTACTGATACAGAGTTCCCTATTCCGGGTCGTGAGAATGATGAATGTGGCGGAGACCCTGAGTTTGGTTGCCGGTATGAGCCACTTCATTTTGATGCTGGTTTGCAAACGATGGATGGGGCGTTGGCACTTAAATATGTGCGGAGTAGGCATGCGGAAGGGGACGAAGGAAGTGATTTTGCACGAGGGAGACGTCAACAGGAAGTGTTGCTCGCGCTTAAATCAAAGCTATTATCTCAGGATATTTATCTTCACCCCGGAGAGGTAGAAAAATTATATGGCGCGTTTGATGAAGCGACAGACACCGATTTGAATATCGGAGAACTACTAACAATAGGCAAGATGTTTTTGCAGATACCCAAGGAAAATACGCAACGGATATCGATAGAAGATCAGCTGTATACGCCCCCCAGTTCGTGGTATGGGCGCTATGTACTTCTTCCAAAAGAAAGCTTTGAGGCAGTACACACATTCGTAAAAAGTAAGCTTCAATAGCTTCACCTTTATATCTTCCCCCCCTTTTTTTTCTATGCGTATATGTTGCTTTAAAGGGTAGAACATCATTTTGTTTCCCTTGCTCCTATTTATGTGGAGAAGCCGCGCTTTTGAAGTTATACGAGTAATACACGAGTAAAGAGAGATGCCCCTCAAAAGCTCGGTCGTACGTGGGGCTTAGAATATTAACCCGATGAGCAGTAAGAGTAGTCCTCCAGCAACCGCTGATGCTCCAAGGACTGATGGTACTCCAGCGACCGGTATTTTCGGTGTTGGGATAGGAGTCGGCGTTGCAGTAGTTCCTGGTGGCGGCGTTGGCCCTGTTGAGACGCGGCAGTTTTCGGACGATACCCAAACGCTGTTGTTGTCTCGTACCTGACAGGAGAAGCTGTATGCGCCACTTGTCGTAACTGTATAGGTGGTGGTAAGTGACCCTGGGCTGCCAACATTTTGTTCAACAAGCTTGGTAGATCCATCGGGCATGGTAAATTCTGCAGCGGTAATATCACCGTCTTCATCCCGTCCAATACAGGTCAAGGTGACGGTATAGGGGACAGTGCCCGTTGCAGGTTCGACAGTGAGATCTACGCAGACCGGATTTTCATTGTTAGCGACAGGCGTTGGAGTGGCGGTTGGTTCCGGTGTAGGCGTAGCTGTTGGTCCAGGTGTCGGCGTTGGTGTCGGAGTCGGAGTCGGACCGTCAGTCGGTGTTGGTGTTGGTTCAGCCTCGATGCTAAAGACAAGTTTGCAGTTTACATCAGTCGCTTTTGGTGTGACTTGCGGCACAGTGGGAGCAACAGGTGCTCGTTGTTCCAGCTTAGTGCTTGTAATGTAGGCTACCACGCCAATGCCAGCAGTGATAATGGTGACAAGCAGTAGATACCAATATTTTTTCAAAAATCCCATATTATCTCCATGCTCCGTTCGTAAACACTTCGCCTTCTATAACAAAGTCAGGTACACCTTCAGGTATGGTGTAACTCCATGTAAACTCATCGCTTGCATTTTTAGTTGTGGTTTCTGTCCAGCCAGACCCGTTAACTCTAAAGTGTGCCTTCGTTGGTGAAAGGTTGCCTTTGACAGCGAGTACTACTTCGTCACCAGCGCGAAGGGTGTTAAGGTCAGTAACCTGTGTGCCATTTTTGTAGAGTTTTATATTTTGGCAGACTGGCGTAATTCCTGTGGTGGGCGTGGGAGTTGGCTCCGTATCGTCATCATCACCGCTATCATCATCGCCACCACCTCCACCAGGGACACAGCCGCCGCTTGGTCCACAGACATAGCCTTCAACGCAACATGTCATGGCATTTCCGTTAAAGACATTCAAGCAGTATTGTCTCCCTTGGTCTCTACAGTTCCGTTCAATATCGTATTCGCATTCGGTGTGGGTGCACGCTGTTCCATTTTGACAATGGCACGACCAGCCTGGTCCGAGTGATTTACAACTATCAGGACTGACGGTACAGCCTTGGTATACCGTATCCCAGGCAGCGCGATTTCTAATATCTGCGATCTGACTGTTTTGTTGTGATATGAAATAAACCGCAACTGGGAGCGTCAGAAGTAACGCTGCGATAACAGCGATAATACCTACCTTAGAAGTTTTTTTGGGCGGCAAGCTTCCGCTGTGCGGTTTTCCACTTTTTTCTGGAGGAGGAACGACCACTGACGCTGGGGCAGCGACTGACGTTGACCCAAGGAGTTCATTCATCATTTCTTCTTTTGTCATATCGGTGGATGCCTGCGTGGGTGTTGTAGGAGCATCTGTTGACGCTGGTGTTTCGGGTGTTACCGGTGATGACTGCGGCATTTCTGCAGGTGGGGGTGTTACTGGTTCGACTGGTTCAGGCGGTAGCGGTGCGCTTTGTGGTGCAGGTGTTTCGTTTAGAGGAGCAGCAGGAACTGCGCCTGCATCGGCGTTTTTTGCTGCGTCATTTATTGCTTTTTGAGCTGCGTCTAAAATATCGTCTGGCACAAGATTAGTTAAATGCGTACTCTCGGCTTAGGATATGTCGCGTAAGCCTACGAATACAAAGTGTACACCTATTATCAGACTAACGGGTTTTTACTCGTTTCGTCAAGTGCTTGTTATTGGGATATACCAAAAACGCAATGCATGCGTGATTTTGCTAGAGAAACAGTAAGCTGCCTCCGCCTAATAATAATGTAGCACCGAGTATAAGCATGATGATGAGCGGCAGCTCATTGCCGCTTGTAGGCATTTCTTCTCCGGTGAGTGTTGCAGTAGGTGAAGGTGTTTCATCGAGTGTTGGGGTAGGTTCTATGGTTGCTGATGGGGTAGCATCGCCCAACACCTGTGTTCCACTTTTAAGGATTTCAAAGGTATGTGTAATAGCCTTTGTTTGATTTTGGGCGTTTTGAGTGGTGATAGTGACGCTTTGTTTCCCTTCATGTAGTGGGCGTTCGGGGGTGTATCGCCAAATACCATCTGCCCCCACAGTAACGGAAGCGCTGAGCGGATTTTGTATCCCTACCACTACCAAAACGTTTTTACCTGGTAGTCCAGTACCCTGAATGAGCGGTAAATTTGAAGGTATTGCCGCCCCTTGCGCTGGTTTTGTGATTGCGATGGTTTGCGCAGCCTGACTTGTTTGCGTACCGAGAACCGCAGGGGGGGCTTCGGCAAGTTTCTTGTTTTCATTGAGATTGTTAGCCTGAATTTTTCTAAAATCGTATGTTTTACCGATAGTCATCGCAGGTACGGGATTATCATTGAGGCTATCGGTGAGCGCAGAGGCTTCACCCTCTGGTGAACGGATGACAATAGATTCATCGATGCGTTCGGCAGGTTCGATAAACCTCGTTAAGTCTTGTGTGCGGACAAGGTTAAGCGGGATGACCCACGAACCAGACGTGTTAACAAGGGTAGAAAGTGTTTGCCCGTTTGTCATGGTTAAGTAGACGAGTGAGCCTTCGGCTGGTAAATCTGTAGGCGTTGTTACTTGACCATACGCTGGTTCTAAATTTGTTCCAGTGCCATTGAGTAGCGGAGCTGTGCGCACTTCGTACGCGTTGCCATTATCTGTATAGATTTTACCTCCGGACAATATCCGGAATTTATATGTGGTGTCTGGATTACTATTTCTTATAGAAACACTATGAGTAAAAAATAACTCTTCTCGTTTCGTTGACGAGGAGGACGGTGTTAGTTGACGATCGTCATAAAAAGGAGACGTGATGCCTTCAACAACAATTGCCCCCGTTGTCTGTTCTTGTGTAAGCCATGACACAGTAAATGCTGTGTCAGTAATATTGCTGATGGTTACGTTTTGGGGCGACTGTATTGCTGATGCCCGCGACATATATGGGCTGATACGATCGAACGCAAATCGGAATACCATGACTGCGATGGCTACTAATAATAATCCGATGAGTGTTGGAATTTTTCGCTCCTGCATATCATTAATCTAATGTGCTTCTTTTTTCAAGTTCATCAATTACCTCTACTTCAATTTTGCTGGTGAGTGGACTCACGACTTGCTGAAGTGGGGTGGCAATTGACGATGTTTTGGATGTTTTTACCAATTCGAAAAATACCCACAAAAATATCGTGAGTGTCGTAAATACTGCAACAAGTAATAAATCCCGTTCTTCGTCCATAGTGTTATTGTGTTGAGTAATACGATTGTATCTTAATAGATAGTTGTAATGAATCGAGAGAAAGCCCTTGTCGAAGGGCTGGTCGTATATTAATGGTGTCGATAGATGTAATGCGCCGAAGCGTCAGTAATCCATCAATAAATGTTTTTAGTGATGCATAAGGGCCGGTGAGCACCACGTTCACAGGAAATTCTTCGAGCGGTTTGGGCGGCGCGAGTTTTGCTCCTGGCGTTGCCTCTTTTCCTAAGATAGGAAGACTGGGTACTTGTATGGCGGAAATGGACGCACCCGAGATAACAGCGAGATTTCGTAATTGTCGTGCCAGTATAACCCCATCTGGATTTGGGGGGAGCGCTTGTTGGACTATCGGAAGTCGTTCTTTGATCTTTTCATAGGTATCTTGTGATTCTATGAGTGCGGTGATTTTATTTTCCATTTGTTCATTGAGCGCTGTTTTGTCGGAAATTTCGCGGCGTAGGAAAATAATCGTTTGAGCGGTAGGTCGTATGGCATACCATGTAAATAGCGAGATTGCTAAAAACGAAAAAACCGCGGTCGTAGACGCCCGCATTTTTGGTTTTTTCATGATAGGGGTAAGTCGTTGGTAATATCGGTGGAATTGAGTATCGAGACTTGATTGATTAAGTGGTGTGTTTGCCATACGTTATTTTTTTGGTGCACCTGCGACATCAGCAGTGAGTTGAAATTCGATACCTGTCGTGGGTTCGCGCCGTATGTCTCCCAATAATACATTTTGGAGTTGGCGAACCGATTGGATATTTGATAGAAATTGTGCAAATCCTTGTGTCGTGCCTGCCGAAGCGGTGAGTGTCAGTTTGGTTTGCGAAATATCGAGTGATGAAAGAAAAACATCGGCAGGGAGCGTTGATTCTATAAGATTGAGAAGCTCTACCGGTTTTGTTTGATCAGTGAGAAGCTTTTTTGCGGTCGTAAGATTTGCCTGTAATGATTTTATTTCCCGTTCGAATTCAAGGTTTGCTTCGATAATTGCCTGTTTTTGACCAAGCTCTTCAGTTAGGTCGGTATTTTTGCGATCGAGGCTGAAGCGGGATATAAATGCCAAAAGCACCACAATTTCAGTGGTGATCATGATGTATCTTCCGTATGTGGTTGCCCACGAGACGAGGCGTCCCCATGGTGTGTGACCCAAATCTTGAGTCCCCAAAAGATTAATGCGTATTTGATTGGCAGGCATACATCTTCAAGTATAGCAAGGGAAATCACTAAATGAAACGGGGGATGCCTCTAAAAAACGTATTATTTTTTGAGAAGTTTTGACAGCCTTGATTTGGTGCGGGCTGCTGCGTTTTTATGGATAAGATGTTTTTTGACGGCCTTATCAAGCGCACTTGCTGCTTCTGAGATAGATTTAATTGTTGGCACTTTTCGTGCTTTTTTAACCACCATTTTCAGGGTGTTTCTTGATTTTTCGTTCTGTAAGGTGCGCGCACGGTCATGGCGCAACTTTTTAATAGCTCGTTTTATGATTGGCATGGGTGGAAGTATAACGCACTTGGTGCTGGTGGGTCAAGATACCTCTGATCTATAATAGGGAAGTTATGAAGCGATTTTGGGCGTTGGCGAGTAAAAAACAAACGACAATTGGCTCAGCCGCAGGTGTATTAGCACTCATGGTTCTCGTTTCTCGAGTGTTGGGGCTTGTTCGTGATCGCTTGCTTTCTTCATATTTTGCGCCCGAAGAATTGGGTGTGTATTTTGCCGCATTTCGTATCCCGAATGTTATTTTCGAGTTGTTGGTTATGGGCGCGCTCACCGCAGCGTTTATTCCTGTCTATACGAAGTATTTGGCAGACAATCGTGAACGAGATGCCGAGCGTCTCGCGACTGTGCTTATCAATTTGAGCGTTATTATATTGGCGATCGTGGCTATACCATTATTTATTGCAGCGCCCGCAATTTCACGTCTGCTTGCACCTGGATTTGATGAAGCGCAGATTGCGCAAATGAGCGCATACACTCGATTTATATTACTTTTCCAGGTTGGTCCGTTACTAATCGGGAATGTGTTAACTGGCATACTCCAGTCGCACAGCCTCTTTTTGGTTCCCGCTGCGGCACCGGTGTTTTACAATGTCGGCATTATTATAGGGACGGTCGCGCTTTCTTCTCTCTGGGGATTATGGGGGCCAATAGTGGGAGTAGCTATCGGTGCGCTGCTATTTGCTCTCATTCAAATTCCATTAGTTATCCGACTTGGGTATCGACATACCTTGGATATAGATCCTAAGTTGCCGGGGGTGAAAGAAGTGGGGAGGCTCATGGGGCCAAGAACACTGGGGCTGGCGGTCGCACAAATTGATATTACCGTAGACCTTATGCTCGCTAGTTTATTGGGAGCTCGGATGGTCACAATCTTTAATTTTGCGCAGCACTTACAACAATTACCGGTCGGTCTTTTTGGTACGACTATCGCACAAGCCGCTCTCCCATCACTTTCGCAATTTGCCGCGAAAGATAAAAAAGAAGAATTTATTGCCACAATTCACGCAGCTATTCATCAAATATTGTTTTGGGTATTGCCCGCATCGGTGTTGTTTATGGTGCTTCGTATTCCTGTCGTTCGTTTGGTTTTTGGCGCTTCCCGTTTTGATTGGGCAGCTACCGTAGATACCGGTATGACACTTTCCGCGTTTAGCGTATCGTTATTTGCGCAAGCACTTATTCATATCCTTGCGCGAGGATTTTATGCGTTATATGACAGTAAAACACCCGTGAGTGTGGGGGTAGTGACGGTTATTCTCAATTCAGTATTAAGCACGTTATTTATCTTAGTATTTCATTTGCCGGTGTGGTCGTTGGGATTATCAACATCTATTGCAAGCATTATAAATGCAGGGGCGTTACTTTATTTTCTTAACAAGAAAATGAACGGGGTTATATCACCAGTACTTATAATACCGGCTATCAAAATGGGAGTTGCCGCGGTGGTGACCGGTGCCGCACTCTATGTGCCGCTTAAGTTACTCGATCAGCTCGTATTTGATACTACCCGCACGTTCGGACTGTTGTTTTTAACCGGAGTGAGCGCGGGCTTAGGGATTATGACGTACTTTTTCCTTTCGTGGGTGTTGGGAGTAACTCAAGTATATTCTGTGATTAAGGCGACACGAAAAATTCAAGCCTTCCGAGGCTTTTTCTTAGAGCCGGCACAGGAAGTAGTAAATGGTGGGGTGTCGGACAAACTAACCTAAGTGGTATATCTTCAGGTCTGAAATTTCCTCTGTATTATGGTTGTTTCGTAAGCTCCAGTATCGCGATGCTCTGGGCTGGCATAAAGATATCTGTAGCGATTGTGCTGTCTTGTGCTTCGAACGTTGTGCTGGTATCGCGTCCAAGCATAAACCGAGTGCGAAGCGTGTACGAACCAACTTCGAGGTTGGTAAACTTTACGGGCGTTTGTTCACTATGACTTCCGTTTGCATCAAAATTCACGAGCATCACCCGAATAACATCATCCCTGACAGTAGCAAACCCGGTAACCCATGAGCCTTCTCCAGTAAGCAGTAATCGAGTACCTGCCATGGTATCGAGAAAATTATAGACGTAATATCGTGGTTTTTTCTTGAGTCCATTATCATCGTGGGTAATAAGTCCCCAGCCAGATCCATCTGTCTGACCTGGCCCGTCTTTGAGCTGGAAACTAAAAATATAGGTAGGCCCGCCGGATATAAGCTGTCGGATAACCGCAGCTGTATGAGCGGCGCCGTAGTTGCCGCCATACCCAATACTCTTGCTTCCTGTAAACCCGAACTCGGTGATAAGTTTAGGGAGCAGTGTGTAATTGGGATAGGGAAGTAGCCATTGGATAATGTTGCGTTGATCGGTTGCAAATCGTTCAGGGTCGGAAAGATACGTGTGCCATGATAAGAAATTTACTCTATTTCCTGACTCAACAAGTCCTATGATCCAGTTTTTGTAAAGACCTGTTGTTGATGGGCCACCAAGATAAAATGTGTTTACATTTTGAGCGTTATTTGCGCCAATTGCTGCATATCGATAAAGTGTGAGATAGCTTTTTTCTCCGCCCATTTTCCATGAACCGAATTGTGCCAGATCAGGCTCATTCCATACCTCGTAATACACACCATTTAAGTTGCGTCCACTTTTACCACTATAATGCTCGATAGTGCGCTGTACGACGAGCGCCCATTCATTCCAGTCGTTTGGGGGGTTAATGATATTGCCGTCTTGTGCGATAACACCCGGCATATAAGAAAGTGCTAATACCGGTCGGGCACCCGTTGCGATTACTGTGTTTACTACTTCATCGAGTTTCGACCAGTTAAATGTGAGTCCACTTCCATCTCTCCCTACGACATCATAATGATCATAGAGATGGTCGAGTCGTATAAGCTTTGGCTTGAGCGCTCGGGTATCTGCAGTAATCGAGGCGATCATGTCATTCGATTCTTCACCCCCTTGCGCAAACGCGTGATAGAAGTCTGTGTTTATGGTCTCTAGACGAGATTTCGTGTCGACAGTGATATCTGCTGGTTTCCCCGATGCACGCGAGAGCAGGGTAATCGTTTGGCCGACTGCCATAATAAATAATGGTAAGAATACGATAAGACCTAAAAATGAAATGATGGATGTTGTTCGACCAGAGGCTTGTCGCATGATGAGACTCATAGGTCTACCCTCCGTAATTTAGGAATGAAAGCGCCCATACCGATAAATATAAATCCTAATGCAAGAAGTGCAATGGTGTTTTCTACAGCGCCTGCAACAGGGGTAGCGCTTCCAGATGCACCATTGTCACCATCAGTTGCTACAACAAATGCGAGGGTTGCAGTGTGGGACTGTCCTGTTTCTGCATCTTGTGCAGCGACAACGATCGTGTGTGGCCCTGACGCAAGCGGTTCAGTGAGGGTATACGACCAATCACCGTTTGCGTCTGCGGTAACGGTGACGGTGATGGGATCAGAATAAACGGTAACGGTGACTACTGAGCCGGGTGGCGCTTTTCCGATGATTGTTGGTTGAAGTGTCTCAACACGTTCATTCCGTGATGGACTTTCGATGCTTACTGCTGATGGACTTGCGCTGTCTGATGCTCCCAACGTTGGGGTGAGCGTGGGTGTCAGTGTTACCGTTGGAGTAGTCGCTGCTGTGATAGTTGTTGTCGGGGTAACGCCAGTAGATCCGCCTCCGGTAATCGTAATTGTTGCCGGTACTGAGCTTGTAAGCGCGTTGGTACTTCCTTCGTTTAGCGCGCCGACAAAAGTGTCCGCTGCAAACCGAACTGCGATTGGGGCTGTCGTTGGCGCTAGCGTTTTGAATTTAATGGTCGCGACAGTACCCGTACCAGTTATAGGTGTAGTAGTATTTGTTGCTCCGAGTGCGATGGATACTGTGCCGTTCCCTACGGTGCCGGAAGAAAGAATATTTGGAAACATTGTGCCATTGTGAATCCAGTCAGCCTGAAGCTTGGTGGGGTCAAAGGTGAGATTAAGTTCTACCGCAACGATTTGATTATCCCCAGTGTTCATGCGGGCTTCAAGGGTGAATTCTTCACCAACTCCTTTGGTAATAGTTGTTGGAGTGAGAGTAAGGGTTGTTGCGGGCGCAGCCTTTTTCCGTAATTCCTGTGTTCGCATGGTAAGGAATACCGAAGCGGGAATAGCTAAAAGTAATATCAGGGAAACTACAATAATAACAATTCGTTTCATGCCTATTATCCATTATGATGGAGTGATCTGATAATGGCAATAGTGCGATGTCACACAAGGTGTCTAAACCCACTTGACACCTGTTAGCACTCGATGTATATTAGTGCTAATATGGACGCAGTAACCGATCTTACTCCTCGTCAAATACAGATTTTGAAGGCGGTCATCGATGAGTACATCATGACAGCAGAGGCTGTGGGAAGCGAGACGTTAGAAAAGAAACATAACTTAGGTGTTTCTCCTGCGACTATTCGAAATGAAATGGTGCGGTTGACTGAAATAGGGATGTTAAAGCAACCACACACATCAGCCGGGCGTACACCAACACCGGTTGCCATGAAGTACTACGTTGAGCAGCTCATGAAACCTAAGGATCTTTCAGTTGCCGAAGAGGTGGCAGTAAAGGAAAAAGTGTGGAGTTATCGTCAGGAAATAGACAAATTATTGCGTGAAGCAACCAAAGCGCTGGCGGAAAAAACGAAAACCTTGGCAATTACCGCGACTAATGAAGGCGATCTCTATTATTCTGGAGCGGCAAACATATTGGACATGCCCGAGTTTTATGATTATCAACTCACTCATGAATTGTTGGGAACGCTGGATGAATACGCTTTTTGGTGGAAAGTGTTGGAATTACACGATGCGCCATTTTCTATTTTAGTTGGAGATGATCTATCGACTGGTGCGCTGACACAATGCGGCTTTGTATATTACAAATTTAAAACATCGCATGTAACTGGAGCAATCGGAGTAATCGGGCCGTCTCGACTTAATTATCCGACCGTTATTCCCGTAGTCCGATATTTAGGAAATCTTATTGATGAATTTGCAAGCTAAATTTGAATTATGAAAAAAACACAAGATCAACCAAAACCAAAAACAAAAATGGAAGATGTGGTAGTGGAACAAAAAAATGAAGTTGATGAGTGGAAATTAAAATATTTGCGGGCACTTGCTGACTATCAGAACTTGGAGAAGCGAAGTGATGAGCGAGTGTCTCATGTGCGTATGTATGCTGCTGAAATGGTGTTATCACGATTGCTGCCGGTGGTGGATACGTTTAGCAAAGTGCAGGAGCACATAAAAGATCCGGGATTGGATTTGGCATACAAAGAATTGTTGTCTGTGTTAGCAGAACAAGGGGTGAGTCGTATTGAAGTGGTTGGTAAGGAGTTTAACCCTGAAGAAATGGATTGTATTGAGGTCGTGAGTGGTAAGCAAAATGAAGTCGTGGAAGAAGTAGTACCAGGGTATCGGTTCCGCGACAAGGTTCTTAGGGTTGCTCGGGTAAAAGTAGGTACTTCGGCGCCAAAAAGTAATTAATTTTATCTCTCAGAAAGGAGAAATATATGGCAAAAATAATTGGTATTGATTTAGGAACAACAAATTCATGTGTTGCAGTAATGGAGGGCGGATCTCCGAAGGTTATTCATTCTGCTGAAGGAAGAAATGTTATCCCATCGGTCGTTGATCCTATTAAGAATATCGTTGGAGACGTTGCAAAGCGACAAACGGTATTAAAACCTAAATCCACTGTGTTTTCAGTCAAGCGCCTTGTTGGTCGCAAATATTCTGATGCGTCAGTGCAGACAGATGCGAAGTGGCTTCCGTACACCATCAAATCTGGGAAAAACGATATGGCTGTTGTGGAAGTGGAAGGTAAAACCTTCACCCCACAAGAAATTTCCGCCAAAATTTTGGCGAAAATCAAATCCGATGCTGAAAAATATCTGGGAGAGCCAGTGACCCAAGCGGTCATTACGGTTCCTGCATATTTTGATGATTCTGAACGACAAGCTACGAAACAAGCAGGAGAAATCGCAGGACTAGAAGTGCTCCGGATATTAAATGAGCCGACCGCTGCAGCGCTCGCATACGGATTGGATAAGAAAAACGTTCACACCATAGCAGTCTATGACTTGGGAGGTGGAACATTCGATATCTCTATTCTTGAGCTTGGCGAGGGAGTGTACGAAGTAAAAGCTACCAATGGGGATACTCATTTGGGAGGAGACGATTTTGATAAAAAGATTTTGGATTACCTTGCCGATGAGTTTAAAAAGGAAAACAACGTTGATCTACGGAAAGATAATCAAGCATTGCAGCGTCTACGTGATGCTGCTGAGAAGGCAAAGATTGAGCTTTCCAGTGCCATGGAAGCAGAGGTGAATTTACCCTTTATTACTCAGGGTAAAGATGGCCCGCTTCATCTGGTTGTCAAAATTACTCGAGCAAAGCTTGAGTCAATTGTACTTGACCTTATCCAGAAGTCGATTGAGCCTGTCAAAAAATGTTTAGCCGATGCCAAGCTTAAAGTATCGGATATCAATGAAGTGGTTATGGTGGGTGGTATGACTCGCATGCCAAAAGTCATTGAAGTAGTGAAAGAATTTTTTGGCAAAGAGCCAAATGTGTCTGTAAACCCAGATGAAGTGGTAGCTATCGGTGCGGCAGTACAAGCCGGAGTGCTCTCCGGAGATGTGAAGGATGTTGTACTACTGGACGTGACCCCGCTAACTCTGAGTGTAGAAACGCTTGGAGGTGTTTCGACTCCGATGATTGCGCGAAACACAACGGTGCCGACTTCTAAAACGGAGATTTACTCAACAGCGGCTGATAACCAGACGTCTGTCGAAATTAATGTGTTGCAGGGGGAGCGCCCAATGGCAGCGGATAATAAATCGCTCGGGCGGTTTGTCTTATCCGGAATTCCACCGGCACCACGGGGGACTCCGCAGGTTGAGGTGACCTTTGATATAGACGCGAGCGGTATTCTTTCGGTGTCCGCCAAAGATAAAGCGAGCGGAAAAGTGAGCTCGATAAAAATTACCGGCTCTACGGGGTTATCTAAAGAAGAAGTAGAGAAAATGCGCCAGGAAGCAGAGGCCAATGCTGCTGCTGATACGGAAAAGAAGGAAAAGATTGAGGCCCGCAACAAGGCAGATAACATGATCTACCTTGCTGAAAAAACCGTGAAAGACGCAGGGGATAAAGCCAAACCGGAGGACAAGTCTGCGATTGAAGAAAAAGTGAAGGCGCTTAAAGAAATATTGGAAACCGGCTCGAAAGAAGATTTGGAGACTAAGACAAGTGAGCTTTCCGATGTTGTCCAAAAAGTAGGGGCGGCGATGTATCAACAGCCTCCTCAAGGAACACCGGGAGACGCTTCGGGAGCAACTGGGGCAGGAGATGAGCAGAAGGCAGAAAACGGTGAGAAAAAGCCGGACGATAAAGCAAAAGCTGAAGAAGGGGAAGTGGTAAGCTGATAGGGTGGTATGAACGAATTAGCTGAGCGCCAGAGAAGGAGAATTCGCGAACGGAGATATGCGCGAAAGGGTGGTGGCGGCGAAGTAGTGTTGATAGATAAAGGAGAGCGTAAGCATAAAGCTCTGATTGATGCGCTAAGCCGTCCTTTTGATGAACTTGTCAGGCGGGTAACAGCTCAGATGAGAAGTCGTCGCCAGAGTAGCTAATTGATTACAGTGCTATATGAGTATTGGGCGCGCGAAGGCGCGCTCAATTGTTTATAATATACACAGTTCTATGGCAACAAAACGTGATTTTTATGAAGTGTTGGGAGTGTCAAAATCAGCATCCGCGCAGGAAATAAAATCTGCATACCGGAAGCTCGCGTTGGAGTGGCATCCAGATAGGAACAAAGCGGCAAACGCCAACGAAAAATTTAAAGAAATTAACGAAGCATACTCAGTGCTTTCTGACGCCAAAAAGAAAGAAACGTATGATCAGTTTGGTCATGCCGCGTTTCAGCCGGGAGCGGGAGCTTCAGGACAAGGACCGTTTGGTGGCGGTGGATTTGGACAAGGGCCGTTCCAATATTATTATTCTACGTCTGGCGGTCAGGGAGGTAATCCCTTTGGTGGTTTTGGCGGAGATTTAGACCCATTTGAGATATTTGAGCAGTTTTTTGGCGGTGGATTTTCACAAGGAAGAGGGAGACGACCACACCCTTCGTATGAAATTGCTATAGATTTTATGGATGCCGTCAAGGGTGTGACTCGTGAGATACATGTGCCAGCGGGAGGAGCAGGGCATGGGTCAGTACGGAAAACGATAAAAATTCCGGCAGGTGTCGACACAGGAAGCCGCATACGCTTTGATGAGTTTGATCTTGTCATAGCAGTACGCCCTGATAAAAAATTTCATCGAGAAGGTGATGATATTGTTTTGGAGCAGCAAATCCCGTTTTCGATGGCTGCCTTAGGAGGAGTGTTGGATGTACAAACTGTAGATGAACCGGTAAGTATTCGTATCCAACCCGGTACTCAGCCAGGCACGCTTATTCGCCTCCGCGGTAAAGGAGTGCCGCACGTTCGGGGTAATGGCAGAGGTGACCAATACGTCAAAATTCAGCTCAAAGTTCCTACCCATCTTTCCAAACGTCAAAAAGAGCTTCTTGAGGAGTTGGAGGAGGGGAAACTATAAGGAATTGACGCATAAGCTGTGAGGCTCTATAATAGGGAGTAAGAATTGAAGAGATAAAGGTGGGGTGACCCGCCTTTTTTACTAACATAAGGAGAAAACCATGCCAGCAGTTGTTCGATCAGAATTTTCATTAGCGTTAAACCAAGTCGCTACCGAACGGGGTATAGACCCCAATGTAGTCATGGAAACAATCAGAGCTGCTATTCTTGCCGCATATCGCAAGGATTATGGTACTGATGATCTTATTACCCTTACTGTAGACCTTAACTCTGATACCGGTGAAGCGAGAGTGCTCCAAGATGGAAAAGATGTTACCCCTCCAGGATTTGGTCGGATTGCCGCTCAAACTGCAAAACAAGTTATCCTTCAGCGTATTCGTGAAGCCGAAAAACAGGCGGTGTTGTCTGATTACCAAGGAAAAGTTGGTGGTATTGCACCGGGGATGATCCTACGGTTTGATGGGCCAAATGTCATTGTCGATATCGGTCGTACTCAGGCGGTCATGCCAAATCAGGAACAAAATCCTGCTGAGCGATATTATCTCAATCAACGCCTTACTTTTTATATAGAGGGAATTCGCGAAACTATGCGTGGCAATGAGATCATCGTTTCTCGTGCCCACAAAGGACTGGTCGAAGGCTTATTTGCCCGAGAAGTCCCTGAAGTAGCACAAAAATCAGTCGAGCTTCGTGTTGTCGCACGTGAAGCAGGAAACAGAACAAAGGTTGCTGTGTATTCGACTGCTCCTGGAGTAGACCCGGTAGGTTCATGTGTCGGTCAAAAAGGTGTCCGCGTACAGGCAGTCATAAACGAGCTTGGTGGTAATGAAAAAGTCGACATTATTCAGTGGTCAGATGACATGAAGCAATTTATTATGGCGAGTTTAGCGCCTGCAAAAGACATGGAAGTAACATTGGATGAGAAAAAACAGGTTGCGTCTGTGTTGGTGCCTGACGATCAATTGTCATTAGCTATCGGAAGGGATGGTGGCAATGTTCGATTGGCAGCCAAACTCACTGGTTGGAAAATTGATATTAAAGGAAAAGGCGGGTCAGTACCCGTTGCCGAAGAGTCGTCACAAGGGGAAACTGCAGCTACAGAAGAGAAGTCGGTAGCTGAAGAAGCGCCAGCTGAAGCACCTGAACTTGCGCCTGAAGTAGCGAAAGAAGTGGTTGCAGATGCAGCAGCCGCAGAGGAAGCGCCGGAAGTAGCGCCAAGCGAGTCCACAACAACAGAGCCAGTACAAGCCTCAACTGATACCAAGGAAAGCTAGTATGAGACGAGCACTGGGTTTTATACAGTATGGCAAAAAAAAGTTCACCAGTTACTTCTGTGTCTTCTCGGCCACCAGTGGTGGCAGTTTTGGGTCACGTTGACCACGGTAAAACCACCTTACTCGATACCATTCGAAAAACGACAGTTGCAGCCCGGGAACATGGGGGTATTACACAGCATATCGGTGCATATCAGATAGATATAACAACCAAATCAAAAGAGGATCGAAAAATTACGTTTATCGACACCCCAGGACACGAAGCATTCAGTAAAATCCGTTCGCGTGGCGCCAGCGCTGCCGATATTGCCATTTTGGTCGTTGCCGCAAATGATAGCGTGAAACCGCAGACAATTGAATCTATCAGGCAAATTCATGCTGCCGGCATCCCCATGATTGTTGCGATCAACAAAATTGATATAGAAGGTGTCATTATCGACAAAGTAAAGTCTGATTTAGCCAAATACGAAGTACAGGTCGAAGGCTATGGTGGCGATGTGCCATTTGTATTGGTATCTGCAAAAGAAGGAAAAGGGGTAGATGACTTGCTTGAGCTTATTTTACTCGTTTCGGATATGAAAGGATTGGCAAATGAGCCATCAGGCACAGTGAGCGCTGTCGTTATCGAGGCAAAAGTTGATAAATTTCGAGGCCAGGTGGCAACGCTTTTGATAAAATCAGGCACGCTTACTGTATCTACGCCACTTTATGAGGAAGAAAAATTACTCGGTAAAGTGCGGGCGATGGTTGATGAAAACGGTAAGCAAGTGGCGAGCGCGGCACCTGGGAAACCGGTTGAGGTATTGGGATTTTCGACTCTTCCTTCGGTGGGGGCGATGCTTTCTAGTGAGCCAGGTACAGTAGTACAAAAAGTGAGTAGTGAGCCGACAAAAGCAGCAAACGTGGCTGATTTTCTCGCTGCTATGACCGAGGCTGACAAAAAGCGTCTCAAGCTTCTTATCAAGGCCGACACCGCAGGTTCGCTCGAAGCGGTATTGGAAGCATTGCCAAAAGGAGAAATAGATGTTGTGCGTGGATCGCTTGGCGACATTACCGAGGCTGATATTCTTGAAGCTCGGGCAACAGGCGCGGTTGTCGTTGGATTTAATGTAAAAGCGGGTCATGGAGTAGACAAGCTTGCCACCCACGAAAAGGTTATTTATCGGCTTTATTCTATTATCTATGAGCTTCTGGATGAGATGGAGGATGTCGTTGCTGGTATGGCTGACTTACTGGTTCGGGAGCGTGAATTGGGTAATGGAGTTATCATCGCTGAGTTTCCCTACGAGAAAGAGCGTATTTTAGGTACAAAAGTAGCTTCAGGTAGACTCGCCAAAGGCGATACCGTACGCATTGTCCGCGGAGAAGAGGTTATCGGTACCGCACGGATTAAGTCGGTGCGACAGGGAAAGAACGAAGTGACCAAGGTGGAAGTGGGAGGGGAGTGCGGTATATTTTTGGATAAAAAAGTTGATTTTATGCTCCAAGATGGTATAATAGCGTTCACTACAGGCTAATCTAGCGCGCAGTAGTGAGTGAATAGATTTGTTCTATTTTCTCGTTACGAATTGCTTATTATATGACCTACGAAGAAGCACTCACCAAAGCAAAAGAACTTGTGGGAAAAGCTAATGACATTGTCATTGTTACCCACGCCAAGCCCACCATGGACAGTATGGGTGGAAGTTTGGCCCTCATGTTGGGGCTTATATCTCTCGGTAAAAAAGCTACCGTTGTTTGTCCGGATCCGGTTACGGTCAATTTATCCAGTTTTGTGGGAGTCGATCGAGTGGTTCGGGATTTCGGCAAGAAAAATTTTGTTATTTCACTTGATTATGTCGATGGGTCTATCGAAAAAGTTAGCTATAATATCGAAGGCAAAAAGTTCAATTTAGTCGTGGAACATCGTCCAGGATTTGACCTTTTTAGCCCTGATAAAGTGCAGTACTCATATCAGGGAGTATCAGCGGATCTTATCTTGAGTGTCGATACCATCGATCCAAAAGATTTGGGGTCGGTATATGAACATCAGAAAGACATCATGAATAGCAAGCAGATTATCAATATCGATTTCCATGGTGATAACACCAACTATGGTGTGATTAATCTTGTGGATCCTGGTGCATCTTCGACCACAGAGCTTGTTGCCGAATTTTTAGCAACACTTGGGGTAAAGCTTACGACCGATATCGCGACAAATTTACTCAACGCGATTTATGAAGCGACCAATAATTTTTCAAATAGCAATGTCACCAGTATGGCGTTTGAGGTGGCAAGCGTGTGTCTTAAAGCGGGAGCAAAACGATTTGGTGTTGCTGGTCATCAACCACCAGTTATGGCAGAAGAACCGAAAGTGTTTGTCAATAAACAGCCGGTGACATCAGCGACTCCCGCTCCTATTCAAACACCCATTCAAGAACAGCCGATGGCAGCTCCTGTTCCAGTGCCGATGAGTGAACCGAAAGCAAGCCAGACTATGGATGAGAGTAAAAAGCCAGTGGCGCCGCCATCTGATTGGCTCAAGCCAAAAATTTTTAAGAGTTCTTCGCTTCTTTGAAAGACTTCTTAATCTCACTACTGGTAAAAGAGAACAGAATATCGTATAATGATAGCCTTAGGAGCAAGAACGTGTGCTCCTTTTTATAAATTCGTATGGCAACAAAAACAACGAAAAAAGCCGCTGCAAAACCCGCAGCAAAAAAGACAACGAAGCCAGTTGAAGAAAAGGTTTCGAAAGTAGAAAAAACAGTAAAAGCAGCGAAAGCGGAAAAACCGGTGAAAGCTCCGAAAAAAATATCCGGGCAGGCATCACAGAAAAAGGCAGCGAAAGCGCCGACTGCAGAAGAGTTAGCTATTCCCTCACCTGAAAAACAGGAAATTATCGCACAGTTTGCTGTAAAAAATGGTGATACAGGTAGTCCTGAAGTACAGGTAGCATTGCTTACCCGCAGAATTGAGAAGCTTGTGGGACACCTTCGAACCAATCCGCATGATAATCATTCAAGACGCGGACTTTTGGGCATTGTCAGCAAACGCCGCCGATTGTTAAATTACTTAGAGAAAAAAGAAAAGAAACGGTTTATAGAGATTAAAGAAAAATTAGGCTTAACATAAGCTTTATTTACCCAAACCGCACGCGGTTTTTGGAAGATAGGCAGCTAGTGGTCGAGGATAGAGTATAGAAGTAGAAAATAACGGGTTCTTCCATTTTCTATCTTCAATCCCTAGCAACACTTATACTTCCCAAGAACCCCGGGGCGAGAGAATTATGAAGATTATTTCCAAATCTGCAGAAATTGCAGGAAAAACGTTAACGCTGGAAGTCGGACGGTTTGCTGAGCAGGCGTCAGCCGCAGTGCTCGCGAAATACGGAGAAACCATGGTACTTGCTACCGTGACCGCTTCAAGTAAAGAAACAACCCTTGATTACTTCCCGCTTTCTGTCGAATACGTTGAGCGGTTGTATGCAGGTGGACGTATCAAAGGCAGTCGATGGGTAAAGCGTGAAGGTCGACCCACCGATGACGCAGTGCTTGCTGGTCGTGTCATAGATCGTTCTATTCGACCGTTGTTCCCAAAGTCATACAAGCATGACGTACAGGTGATTATTACTGTGCTTTCTGTTGACGGACAAAATGATCCTGACGTATTAGGATTGGTCGCGACCAGCGCAGCCATTGCTATCTCTCCTGTTCCATGGAATGGGCCGATAGCAGGTGTACGAGTAGGGTATGTCAAAGAAACAGGTACTGAAACAGGCGCGTACATTATCAATCCGACTAGTTTAGAGCAGGAAACGAGTGAATTTGATTTTGTCGTTTCAGGTACTAAAGACAAGATTATTATGTTAGAGGGCGGATTCTGTGAAACACCAGAATCGATCGTTGCAGGCGCTGTTGTTGAAGCGAAAAAAGTAAATGGACAGCTTATCGATCTCATCAATGAGTTGGTGGGTGAAGTAGGAAAAACAAAAGTAACAGTGCCGGAGGTTTCTGAAGCCGATGAGTTGAAAAAGAAAATTGAAAAAGACTATCGCAAAGAAATGGATGTCGCGTTTGCGAAGAAAGCCGAGAAAGAGTTTGGTGGCGCTGAAGTTGCTGAGCTTGCCAAAGTAATCTCTGAAAACTACGGAGCCGACTACACGATCAAAGCGATTGAAGAAGCGCTTGATGCGTTGTTCAAAAAACAGGTTCGTGAGAATGTATTACTTCACCAGAAGCGGTTTGACGGACGCAAATTGGATGAAGTAAGACCCATAGAAATAGAAGTGGGAATTCTTTCCAGAACGCATGGAAGTGCCATGTTTAAGCGTGGTCAAACTCAAGCATTGACTGTTGCAACATTGGGAACTCCAAGCCTTGAACAGCTTATTGAAAGCCCGATGGGAGAAGAATCCAAGCGATATATTCACCACTACAGCATGCCTCCATACTCTGTCGGAGAAACAGGGAGAGTAGGAACACCGTCACGCCGCGAAATCGGTCACGGGGCACTTGCCGAACGTGCACTTATGGCAGTTATTCCGTCTGAGGAAGAATTTCCATACACCATTCGGCTGGTATCTGAAATCATGAGTAGTAACGGATCTACATCTATGGCGAGTACGTGTGGCTCTACGTTAGCGCTTATGGATGCAGGAGTTCCGATCAAAGAACCAGTTGCCGGTATTTCCATCGGACTTATGTCTGATAAAAAGAATTATGTATTGCTCACCGATATTTTGGGAATTGAGGATTTTTCAGGTGACATGGACTTTAAAGTTGCCGGAACCAAAAATGGTATTACGGCAATCCAGCTCGACATGAAAATTGACGGGTTAACTGATGAGATTGTTGAAGAGACGCTGGAACGGGCAAAGGTTGCTCGTATGATGATATTGGGCAAAATTAATGCAGTGATCGACTCGCCAAGAAAGGCAGTCTCACAGTACGCGCCCAAGATTAAAGTGATCAAAATTCCGACCGAACGAATCGGTGAGGTTATTGGTCCGGGTGGCAAAGTAATCCGAAACATCATCGCGACCACCGGAGCCACTGTTGACGTCAATGATGACGGGTCAGTGTTTATCTCTGGCACTGACGCTATGAATGTTCAAAAGGCAGTCGAATGGGTCGAGGGTCTGACACATGATGTCGAAGCAGGAGAAGAGTTTGAAGGAGAAGTAAAACGAATATTGCCATTTGGTGCATTCGTTGAAATTCTCCCTGGTAAGGAAGGCATGGTGCATGTCTCACAGATGAGCGTGGACTTTGTCGATGATCCTGCAAAGATTGTGTCGATCGGGCAAAAGGTGAAGGTTCGTGTGATGGAAATTGACGATATGCACCGCATCAATCTCTCCATGTTATTTGGAGAAGATGCCAAAGCAAAACCCGCTGAATCCCGTTCTGGCGGTGGCGATCGCGGTGGGCGCGGTGGACGCGGAGGATACGGTGGCGGACGGAGAAGGTTTTAATCCGTAGAGCGTTCTTTCACCATTCATGGCTGCTTCACGACATTCGTGGGTTTATATATCCCTTTGTGATAAACACTCATTCTCGGTGTATGGATTCCGCGTGAGTGCTCGCAGTATTGCCGCACAAAATTTGCTATGATAGTACTATGTCTAGACTGCTCGATGAAGTCACTTCACTTCGTAAAAAATTGAAGGAAGTACAAGTTCCTCCGGAAATGGAGACAAGAGTTGTATCTAATCTCGAAGAAATTGAACGATTAGAGCACGATATATCCGCGCGCGTGCATATAGAACAAATGCTTCGGTATATCGATTGGGTGGTGAATTTACCCTGGAACGAACGCACTCAGGATCAGATAGATATACCCAACGCGAGAAAAATTCTTGAGATGCATCACTATGGTTTGCAACCGGTGAAGGAGCGCATTTTAGAATATTTGGCAGTTATTCATCTCAATCAGGATCGATGGGCAAAAGAAGCACAAAAGCCAACGGATACGCGTGAGGAAGAAGCAAAAACGACACACGCAATGCTTGCCCGCCGCGCTCCTATTTTATGTCTGGTAGGGCTTGTTGGTACGGGTAAAACGACACTTGCAAAATCTATCGCGCAAGCGATGGGAAGACGGTTTGTCCGTATTGCATTTGGAGGTATGTCAGATGCACTCGAACTTCGTGGACAGTCACGTGTGCGTCCAGATGCAGAAATAGGGCTTATCCTTAAAGGATTACGGTTTGCGGGAACAAAAAATCCCGTAGTATTGCTTGACGAAGTAGACCGCGTATCGGAACACGCGAGGGGCGACATTATGGGTGTATTAGTTGAATTGTTGGATCCGGAACAAAATTCAGCATTTGTCGATCATTACCTTGATTATCCGTTTGATTTGTCAGAAGTGCTGTTTATTGCGACTAGTAACAACACGACAAATATTGCAACAGCAGTCTTAGATCGGTTGGAGCCGATTCAGATGCCTTCATATACTGATGAGGAAAAGATAGAGATTGCCAAAAAATACGTGATGCCAGAGCTTATGCGAGAGTCAGGGTTAACAGCAGAAAATCTGACGATTGCAGATGCGATGTGGGCAAAGTTAGTCCGTCCATTGGGGTATGATGCTGGTATTCGCTCGATTGAGCGTACATTAAATAGTGTTTGCCGGAAGGTAGCACTGTCTATCATAGAAGGAAAAGAAAAATCGTTTCACTTAGACGAAAATAATATTAAAAATTTTATAGAGGTATACTAGACGTAACAACACGTAAATCACTGCCCCATGTACGTAAAGCAACTTCTCAACAAAAGAAAGTAGGAGAGTATGAAAAAAATGTATCTACATAACCAAGCCCGCAATGCGGCAAGGAGAACTATATTTGAAGGAAAATCATTTGGTTCGAGTTCAGGAAAAGGTGCGGTGCGCATTGTCCCTCTTGGGGGAAGCGGGAACGTTACCAAAAATATGTATGTCTATGAATATCGTTATGACGGTAAGATTCGCGACATACTTATTGTAGATTGCGGTATTGGATTTCCTGATGCCGAAATGTTTGGGGTTGATCTCATTATCCCTGATGTTCGGTATCTTATGGATAAAAAGGATAAAATTCGTGCGCTTGTTTTTACACATGGTCACGATGACCACATCGGAGGACTGCCGTATATTTATCCAAAACTTGGGAAAGTCCCTATGTATGGGCCAACACTTGCTGCGGCTTTCGCAAACCTTAAATTGAAAGAAACACCAATACGCGATCGAGTGCGGCCGATGCGGTTTGATTCTGTCGTGGAGGCGGGCGCTTTTCGCGTGTCGTTTATTCGTTTGACACACTCAATTCCAGATACATCACATCTCGTGATTGAAACACCTGTCGGTATTTTTTATCACGGTAGTGATTTTAAATTTGATCCTACTCCGCTTGACGATAAACCATCTGAGATAGGGAAAATAAACGCTGTCGGGAAAAGAGGAGTGTTGTGCATGCTTTCGGATAGTTTAGGAAGTGAGCGACCGGGTTTCACCCCTTCCGAGCAAATTATCGGTGAAACAATAGAAAAAGAATTGCGATTGAGTCATGGTAAGGTATTGTTTACCACGCAGTCGAGTAATATTTCCCGTATACAGCTTGCTATTGAGCTTGCGCAAAAACATGGACGTAAAATTGCCTTTTTAGGCCGGAGTATCGATAAAAACGTAGAAGAATCAGTAAAGTTGAGGTACATGAAATTCCCACGAGATGTCATCATTAACGATCGAGATCTCAAGCGCATGCCAGCAAACAAACAGTTTTTGGTGGTGGCGGGAGCGCAGGGACAGCCAAGTTCAAATTTATCTCGTATTGCAAATGATGCGCATAAAATGATTAAGCTAAATGATACTGATACAGTGATTATTTCAGCAGATCCTATTCCTGGGCGGGAAAACGATGTAAATAAACTTATTGATCAAATATATCGACATGGCGCGAGGGTGTCATATAGCGATATTATGGAAGATCTTCATGTGTCAGGTCATGGGTCGAGCGGGGACATGATGTTGTTGCTTTCTGCGGTGGGACCTAAATATGTGTGGCCAATTGGCGGCACATATAAGCATCTCATGCAGTACCGAAGGCTTGCAGAGGATTTGGGATACAACAAACGATCAGTCATTATTCCTGAAGATGGGGAAGTGATGGAATTTACTGAACATGCTCCACCACGAGTAGTCGACCGAGTAACGCTTGAACATATCATGATTGATGGATTGGGGATTGGGGACGTGGGAAATGTTGTGCTTCGGGATCGTCAGACGATCGCACTGGAGGGTATCGTGGTAGTGGTTGTACCTATTGAGGAAGCAACGGGGCGGATGACGAGCGCTCCTGAGATTATCACTCGGGGATTTGTTTACGTGAAAGGCTCACAGCAGTTGCTCGCGCGAGCGGCCGATGTGGTATCTCATGCTTTGACGCTCAAAAAAGGAAGGATTATTGACTGGCAGTATGTCAGAAAGCGGATAGAGGAGTCGCTTAAAGAGTATCTTCTTAAAGAGACGGGGAGAAGTCCGCTTATCGTTCCGGTTATTTTAGAAGTGTAAACTTGACACTCTTAGTATATTACTATAGGATATAAGTAGGTAAGGGGAGTGGTGTTTTCCGTTGCAATAGTGCGCTGCTCTTTCTATACTGGAGTGTACCGAATATATGGCATTTAAACTTAAAAAATCAAAGCGCAAATATCATAAGCGTAAAGGTCTAGGTTTGAAGCTTAAAAAGCAAACTGTATATACTGTTGCCGCGATATGGTTTTGGTTGTTTGCTGCAGCAATATCGATTTCATTTTTTGGTGAAGGAGCTGTGTTATCATCGCTTCGCGCTAGCCTCATCGATCATTTTGGCTGGGTTATGTATCTCCTCCCGATATTTTTAGTGTCAGCGAGTACGTTATTTTTTAAAGTAAAATCAGAACTGGCAAATCAGAATGTTCCCATGGGGTTAGGTATTATATTGTTTGGTTTGCTCGCGCTTACCAGAGCTGGAGATTTTGGAGACGTTCTATGGGTGCTTACGTCTGACGCGATTGCTCCTGAAGGGGCTACCCTTCTATTTCTAGGAGTTATTCTTATCGGTGTCATCGTGCTTTTTAATACTTC
Source organism: Candidatus Gottesmanbacteria bacterium UBA5942 (assembly GCA_002430725.1). Lineage (GTDB taxonomy): Bacteria > Patescibacteriota > Microgenomatia > UBA10105 > UBA927 > UBA927. The sequence continues at coordinate 20,365 of DJCU01000001.1, read as the reverse complement.
GCTTGATAAGTTTATCAATTTTGTTCTTATGGGGATGCAAACGATACTTGAGTGGATTGGATCACTCGGGCAGCGCGAACAAAAGTCACCACTTATCATCGGTGGTCAGCAAAAGCAGCCGCTCAAAATTCGCGAGACTGATGAGGAAAAGGTTGCTATAAAAAAGCCGATAAGCCCTCCCCCGATGCCAGCAAAAAATGAAGCGACTCCCCCAAAAGCTGTTACAAGTGGTGGCGCTCTTACGATGTCATCACTCAATAATAGTCAGGACATGAAGACGTGGGAATATCCCGATGTCAACATGCTTTCAGACGGACCGGGAGAAAAAGCTGATCGAGGAGATGTGCGAAAAAATGCGGATATTATTGAAAAGACACTCGATAGTTTTGGTATTCAGGCAGATGTTGTAGAGGTAAACCCTGGCCCTGCAGTGACGCAGTACGCGATTAAGTTGTCATTAGGTACAAAAGTATCCAAGATCACTTCACTCGCGAGCGACATGGCGCTTGCCCTCGCTGCCCCGACAGGACAGGTGCGTATCGAAGCGCCTATACCTGGTCGTGACCTCGTTGGTATAGAAATTCCTAACCGTGGACTAGAGTTTGTTACACTCAAGCGGATGTTGCTTGCTGACAACATGAAGAAAGCCAAGAGCAAGCTTGCTGTGGCAATGGGACTTGATGTGTCGGGCAATCCATTAATTGGTGATATTGCCAAAATGCCGCATGTGTTGGTTGCGGGTACTACCGGATCGGGTAAATCCGTATTACTCAATGCATGGATTTGTAGCTTGTTATACAGGACGACCCCGGCTGAAGTACGACTTATTTTGGTAGACCCAAAAAGGGTAGAGTTGGTGGGGTATAACGGTGTCCCCCATCTCTTGACTCCTGTTATCGTAGAGACGGATAAAATACTTTCAGCGCTCCGGTGGGCAACACAGGAAATGGAACGGAGATACAAGCAATTTGCTGAGGTAGGAGTGAGAAACCTCGATGGATTTAACGAACTCTCTGGGTTTCAAGCACTCCCCAATATTGTCATCATTATCGATGAGCTGGCGGATCTTATGGCGTACGCGCCAGTAGAAGTAGAAGATACTATCTGTCGGATTGCTCAAATGGCGAGAGCGACTGGAATTCATCTTGTGCTTGCAACACAGCGACCCAGCGTTGATGTCATTACGGGGCTTATTAAAGCAAATATCCCCGCACGTATCGCGTTCAACGTATCCAGCATGATGGATTCGCGTGTCATCATAGATATGCCCGGTGCTGAAAAATTATTAGGTCGGGGAGACATGTTGTATGTGCCTCCCGATCAGGCGAAGCCTATGCGTATTCAAGGAACGTTCGTTTCCGATAAAGAGGTGAGTAAGGTGGTAGACTTTTTCAAAAGCACGCAGGCGGAAGTGCACTATACCGAAGAGGTATTGAGTCAGCCAGCGTCTGCAATGAAAAAAGGTGGTGCTGGTGGGTCTTCGGATGGACGTGATCAGTTATTCGAAGAAGCATTGCGTCTTGTTTGCCAATACGATAAGGCATCGGCATCGCTTTTGCAGCGGCGACTTTCAGTAGGGTACGCGCGAGCGGCGAGAATACTCGATCAACTAGAAGTGGCAGGTATTATTGGAGTTGGTGAAGGCTCAAAACCACGTGATGTATTGATCAAGAACCCGGATGATTTCCTCAATAGTCAAGCGGAAACCAAAGAAAGCTAGGTGACCTCATGAAGACAGTCGGAAGCATGCTCCAGGAAGCGCGTATTGCCAAAGGACTATCGCCCATCGATGTCGAAAGGGCGATTAAAATACGAGAAAAATATATTATCGCCATTGAGGCAAATGATTTTGGCAGGCTTCCCTCACCTTCTTATGCCAAGGGATTTGTGCGTAATTATGCAGAATATTTAGGGTTACCAACAGATGCGATTATGGCATTTTTTCGGCGGCAGATGACAGATGTTTCTAAAGCGAGTTTGTTGCCAAAAGGAGTATCTGATCCGCTTAATGCTCCGTTTGTACATTTGACTCCGGGAAGATTTGTCGGATTTTTAGTGAGTATTTTGTTGATTATTTTTCTCTTTTATCTCGGAAATCAGTATTTCCGTATTGGGAAAGCGCCACCACTGACAGTGACAAGTCCTACTGACCAGCAGATCGTAACGAGTAGCAGGGTGGTAGTTGAGGGAAAATCAGATGCTGATGCTACGGTAACAATCAATGGTATTTCCACCATAGTTCGTGATGATGGGAGATTTTATGAACAAGTAGCTGTCGAGCCAGGAGTTAATAAGATTACGATAAGCGCGACAAGTCGGTTTGGTAAAACTTCTACAGAAGTGCGTGAGGTAGGTTACCAGCCATAAAAAGTGATATTCTGTACGATTTCGATCGGATTGACAGTAAGCGCAATTTACGCCATACTGGTGAGTAGTGTCTGTAATAGTTTAGTGTCTGCCCATGGATCCAGTTCAGCTTACTATTATCATTATAAGTTTTATTCTTACCCTTCTTTTGGTGCTTCTGGGAGTTCAGGTATGGTATATCTTCAAAGAAGTCAGGACTTCTATTATCAAGGTGAATACGATGCTTGATGACGCCAAAAAAGTGACGGGCACAGTTGGCGATTCAGTCGCGAGTTTATCTGGAGTAGTGAGTGGTATAAAAGCAGCACTTTCTGTATTTAAATCATTTCGAAATAAGACTGATGATGAGGGGGAGAAATATGTCTGAAAATCACAATAGTGACGGCAAATTTTTGTTTGGGTTTTTTATCGGAGGCTTAATCGGCGCATTGATTATTTTTTTCTTGGGAACGAAGGAAGGGAAAAAGACGGGAAAGATGATCGAAAGCAAAGGAAAAGACTTGATTGATGAGTTGGAAGCAAAACTCGATGAACTGCAAAATAAAGGTAAAGAGCTTGTTCGTCAGGGTGAAGTAATGAAAGAGAAGGTGATGGATACCATTGGGGATAAAAAAGATGATGTCACAGAGGCTGCCGCGGAAAAAATTGATATAGCGCTTGCCCATATTCAGGAAATGCAACAAAAAGGGGCAGAGACAACTGCAACATTACGGAAACAATTCAAAAATCTTCCTAAGAAACGATAGAAGCGCCTCTTCTCACTTCATGCTATTTTTTGTATTACTACTGGGGGAGTTTGTTGGCAAAATAGACACTTCCTACGACAATAAGACCGCCAATAATTTCTGGTATTGTTACCATCTCTCTGTAAATGAGATATCCAAAAAGTAGCGCAAAGACATTTTCGAGAAGTAGTATCTGACTGCCAAATACTGCATCGAGATGTTCAAACGCATATATCTCGATAGGATTAACGAGCGCATTCATAAATCCTCCGATAGCAAGTCCCAAAAGCACGTGTGGGTTTGTAAACGCAGTGAGAGAAAATGTTTCACCGCGTAACAATGCGAGTATCAGTCCTGACATTGCAGCGACACCCATAACAGTTATGGTGATTTCATGTGTATTGAGGTGACGGGATAGCATTTTTCGTCCGACAAAAAACCACGCCATGGTAGCAGTGGCAATAAGGGTAAATATTTCCCCGATGCCGAACTCGGCAAAACGAGGTGTAAATGATTTGGTGGCAACAATGCTTATGCCGATAAGCGAAAGAATTAATAACCCCGTAAGTTTTAGGTCGAGCGGTTTTTTGAGAAAGAAAAATGAATATGCATACGAGAAAAAAGGCACAGATGCAAAAATAATGGCGACATTGACGAGTTTCGCGTTAAGTGCCCCCAACGTAATGAAATAGACTCCTATGGAGTAGCCTATGGTGCCCATGGTAAGGATTATGAGCGCATCGCTACGCGGCATCGAACGGATTGTTTTCCACCGAATTTTTTTACGAAAAAGCAAAAGAAGAGCAAAGGTTGCAAGTGCAACCCTCATATAGACTTGTGTCATGGGTTGAAAACCTTCGGAAAGAAGCCTGCTCCCGACTGATAAAAGCGTGTAGCTAGCCGATACGATGACAAGAAAACCGATAGAGAGGCTTCTCTGCGAAATTCTCATTGCTGTATGTATAAAGCGGGACTTCATGTTAGGTCACAATGTTTTTTGGTTTATTATCGGCAATTGCGACCATATTATCTACCCACATAGCGATGAGATTGGTAAGAGATTCCTGACTTATCCAAGCCATAGGCGGGAGTGCCCAGACGTTGCCTTGGTATTCATGTAATGGTTTTGCGCCTTCTCCTTCTAGTGCATAGCCGCCAAGTTTGTTTTGTGCGACTTTTTCTAAAATATATGCCTCTGGTAAAAGTGCCTTTACGCGACCAATACCCACAATAACCGCGGAGGGCTTCATAGTGTCGATGAGGTCGTTAGAAATAATACGTTTTGTATCATCGTTTTCAACAAGCGCTGGCATAAGCACGTCCGCTTTTTGAAATAACTCTGCTAGTTCAGTAAATGTATAGTCATTGTGACGGGTTTTTCGTGACCAATAGATGACGTCCATGCCGATGCCTTTGCCTGCGGCAGCCATCGCTTTGCCAATGCGTCCCATACCGATAACCCCTAGCGTTTTCCCTTTGAGCAGCATTGGCTTTACCGACCAATCTATTTTCCAGTTATTTTTGATGTAAACCGGAAGTCTTCGAGCGACTTCTATTGCCATACATATCGCGTATTCAGCTACTGATTCGGACGAAAAACCCGGGCAATTGCAGCCAATAATATTTCGAGATGCAAGTTCCTTGGGGTGTATCCAGTCAAACGAGGTGGATTGAGTAATGACCGCCTTCACATTTGGAATATGATCAAGTGCTGCCACATCTAGATCCCAATCGAATACTGTTGGGTCGAGAGCGAGTATTTTTTCATCGTTGTCTTGGGTTAGCTCGGTAAGTAATGCAAGTTTTCCTTTGTGTTGGATAATGACAACTTCGCCATACATCGCGAGTTGTTTTTGTTGTTCAGAAGTCAGTCCACATTCTTTGTCGGGAACGATAAGATAAAATTTCATTTTTTCTTCCTTTCTGTGTGCTTATTATACACTTCTGCGTACGATATTTTATCGCAGCAACAGTACCCCGATAAACGCAAATACTGTTGCAACTATTTTCCGCCACAGATGGCCATGTTCTTTGAGGAAATATATGCCTCCCGCCACGGTAAAAATACCGGTCGTTGCAGTAATCGGGTTTACTCTCGATGCTTCAGCAAGAGATAAGGCTTGTATATAGATAATGTAGCCAACGACATTGAGCGCTGCCGCAAGGGCGACTTTCCACCCACCGATACGGAGCTCCCGGACAATTTCTTTTTTGGAGACAGTAGGAAATGCGACTATCACAATAGGCACAAACCAAATAAGGAAGCTATAAAGTGTTGCAGGCATGGGTTCGGAAGCTGGCTTGTCTAATACACTGGTGAGTCCCAAAAATACGGCACAAAGTACCGCATATCCAAGTGCAGGCGTGAGCGTAAATTTTGGATTTCGAAAGACTAACAGGAATGAGGCAAATATGATAAGCATAACGCCCGCGATTTTTTCAGTTGTTAGTGGCTCATTCAAAAATAAAATCGCACCGATAAATCCGATCACCGTGCTCAAGCGAAAAATAATCGCAAAAGTAGAAGCATCCGTTCCCTGCCGGGCATAAAATTGGGTTCGTTCGTATAGTCCGTAGAGAACAATAGTCGAAGCAAGAAGTACATATTGCATGGGTGTAAGTCCCCAGAGGCCAGAGAGTGATCCGCGTTCAAGCAAAAAAAGTAACAATGCAAAGCCTGCTCCCCATAGGTTAAATACCACAGCAAATATTCGCGGAGAGCTTGTTCGTATGGCAAGCATCCGCATAAGAAGTTCTTGTGCGGCGAAAATGAGAGCGCTTGCGAGAGCAAGGAAAAACCATAACATAGGGAGAAGTATACGACTACCAGTGTTTATTTACGATAGTTCGTTTTGCAACCAGGCCATGTACTTTGGGGCGACATGGGAGAGTGGGAGTGCAATAATTTCTGGATTTTCGTATGAGTGAACACGTATGATTTCTTTTTCTAATGCTTTCCATTTGTTGTCCAAAGTTTTAACGAGCAGGAGTGCTTCTTGAGCATAATCAATTTGATTTTTATGAGGCGGCCAAAGAAACATGGAGTCTACAGCGTGGACAATTTGGGTGCATGCGGCGAGCTTCTTTTTAAGTAGTTGTTCGCCGATTTGTTCAGCTTGTGATTTATCGCTACATGAGATAATAACAAGTATTGCGTCACTCATACGCCTACAAATCCTAATGCTATTATACCAACGAGTGCAAGGAGTATTCCTATGGTTTGGCGTATTGTGAGTTTTTCGCGAAACACAACATAGGAGAGGAGGACTGAAAGAGTGGGATAACTACCCGCAATCGGTGCGACTATCGGGGTAAGGCCGCTATCGAGGGCTACGTTAAATGAAAAATCACCGATCCTCAAAAGAAGTGCGGTTAATAATACTGGTAGCAGCGCTATTTTCCATGAAACGCGTGTACTTTCCTTTTTTTCCTTGATGTGTAGCCACCACAATATTGGAATCCAGACAGTGAATGCGTAAATTGGCCAGAACCAGCCGATAATGGCGATAATTGGTTGGACAAGGGTAAAAAACACACCGATACATGCCATGCCAACAATAGCAAGGAATACTCCTCGTTTATATTCGTTTGATTGTTTTTCTTTGATTGGGACATAGGTACAAAGAAAAATTCCCATAAAAATTAAACTGATATAAAACGATTGCATTATTGTTATCGGTTCGCGAAATAATATGACAGATAGAACAACTATGAGTGCGGAGTATGATGAAAAAATAGTGAGCGCGAGGGGAGCGTTGATAAGACGAAGAGATTTATTGAGCGCAATATTTCCTACAAGCTGTAATCCTCCGAGCGCAATAACTGCCATCATTATAAGTGGTGTAGCGTTTGATAGCTCGTGGATATGATTTGGAATAAGCGGGAGAAAAAGAAGAGCGCTTACAATGAACACTCGAAGTAGCGCGCGTTCCGCACCAAGTGTACGCGCAGTAATCGCGTTAAATACATCGCCCAACCCCCAAGAAAGATAGGTGATAAAAGCAAAGACTAGTGGGTTCATAGTGTGTGTTTAAATTAGTTTTCTGATACCGGTAAATGATTTAAGACCGTCCCATCCTCTATCAAGCCAGACTTGTGTTTGTTTTGTCATGTCGTGATTTTTTCGCATGTGATAGGTCATAGCGATAATGTATGCGGCATATTGGGCGCGAATAAGCGCGGGGAGTGCCGTGAGTTCTGCCTGCGTTATTTGGCGGGTTGGGTTGTAGGTGTCGAGGATAAGGTGAACAATGTGTTTTCGTTTTTCTTCGGTTACATAGAGGGCAAAATTTGCGATAAAAGTGGCAATGTCGATAACCGCAGCGTTATAGTCCATACATCCCAAGTCAAGGAGACAAAGATCTCCGTTTGCATTTTTTAACACGTTTTCTTTTTCTGGAGTGCCATGAATAAGTGTTTTGGGGAACGTAGCTATCGGTATCCGTTGGAGATGAGAAACGACTGGCGAGATTTTTGTAAGCTCTTCGGACGATAATGCGTTGGATTTCAGTTTGTATTCACTTGCGAGATTTACTATTCCCATAGTGTCGTAATAGTGAGGAGTCAGATTTTTGGTGGTGTGGATTTTTGCGAGCATTGTGGTGATCGACATAATGTCCTTATCGGTGGGCTGAGTTTTGGTAAACGATTTACCTTCAAAATAATCAAATACACACGCAAATGACGCGTGCTGGTTTCCGGGAATTTTTAAAAGAACCTGTTTTTCTGAGGAAGTTTTCAGCATTGGTACTGGGACACCATTTTTACGGAGAGTGGTGTACCCTATGATGACATCATCAATACGTTCTTTGGTTTTGTCAGACGCGAATATTTTTATGACAAATCGTCCACGCGTAGACTGTACATCTATGTTGCAATCCTGGTAGCCGGTAAGGATAGGTGAAGAAGTTGAAATAGTTCCTAGTCCATAAGCATGCGCAATTTGCTCAAGCACTTGAGGAAGGGTAGCAATACTATCTACGCGGGTAAAAATATCATTCATGTCATGCAATGACTTTGTGTTGCCTTGATTTCCAAGTAGGAGTGCACACAATAAATAATGCGAGATGTCCGTTCCAATAATATTTTTCTTTTGGTTTTAAAAGAATACAGTCTCCCATTTCTATGGGTGTTTCTTTACCCCGATGTCCAATAACTCCATTGCCACTTAACACTAATACTAATTCTGTCGAAATAAGATTGATGGCGTTTCCTTTTTCTGGATATCTGCCGGAAATAATAACAGTAGATCCACCAATACGATTTTCTTTCATGAGATATTCCTCTACAGAGGTGGTAGGAGAGGCGTCTACTCTTCGTGCCTTTTTTTGTTTGACAATTTGCATTGCAGCGCTATTGTATCTTGACTGTCATCGTTTGTCGAAAAATCCATGAAGAAGAAGTGCAGCAACGACCGTAAGTCCACTAATGATGACCATCATTACTAATTGGGAAATTTTTTCACTTGTCCACCAGCCTTGCGCTTCTGGGGTTGGGGTAGATGTGGGTGTTGCGATGGTGACAGTTGGAGATGGGCTTATCGAAGTAGCTGTGCCCCCCATAAATAATACAGGGTCACTTCCTGGAGTGATTGTTGCAGGAGCTCTTGTTGGGGTCGGGGTACGTCGAGGAGTGGGTGTGAGAACATTATCTGAAACAACAACGGTATATTTGCAAAAACTTGGATAATCGGAAAATACCTGATTATTATCCCGTACCCTGCAAGTGACATTGTAGGTGCCTGCTTCAGTGTAGGTGTGTGTGGTTGTGATAGAGCCAAATTGTCCAGTTCCTTTTTCTACGAGTTGTTTTTCGCCACCGCCAAAGCCGAATTCCGCGGCAGTTATATCATTGTCTGGGTCGTAGCCTGCGCATGCAAAGTTGACGGTAAGTGGTTTGACACCTGCCCCCGGATTTACTGATAAGCCACTACAACGGGGCGGACTGTTTGTGGGTGTAGGGGTTATGGTCGGAGTTGCAGAAGGTGTAACGGTTGGAGTGGCTGAAGGAGTGACAGTAGGGGTAACCCCAGCGTCTTGTGCGAGGCTTCGTAGGTCAGCTTGTTGGGTGGCGGTTGCCCATAAAATAATAGGAAGCGTGAGAAATGCAATGATAAGGAGAATAGGCAGAGGTAATGATTTCATAGTCGATATATCAGTTTTAGTATATACCCTTTTGGTTTGCAAATGTATGGCGTGAGTATTCGTGGTGTCATGCTATAATCTATCTCATGCGATCGGCTGACATCAGAAAGAAATTTATCGAATTTTATGTGACTCAGGGGCATGCAGAAATCCCTTCTGCGCCTATCATGCCCATGAATGACCCTTCTACTCTTTTTACGAGCTCGGGTATGCAACCGCTCGTACCTTATTTATTGGGACAAAAACATCCAGTCGGAAACAGGCTGGTGAATAGTCAGAAATCATTTCGCGCACAGGATATTGAAGAAGTGGGAGACAACAGGCATACGACATTTTTTGAAATGCTTGGCAATTGGAGTTTGGGTGATTATTTTAAAAAAGAGCAATTACCGTGGATTTTTACATTTTTGACTGGTGAGTTGGAACTTGATCCAAAGCGCTTGTATGTGAGTGTGTTTGAAGGAAATGATGCCGTGCCTAAAGATACTGAATCGATACATATTTGGACGACATTATTCCGTGAAGCAGGTATTGAGGCAAAGCTTGGAGAACGCATATTTACATATCCCGCCAAAAAGAATTGGTGGAGCAGGAGTGGTGAGCCCGAGAAGATGCCGCCAGGAGAGCCGGGAGGGCCGGACAGCGAAGTGTTTTTTGATTTTGGGATGGAACTAGGGCTGCACGAAAAATCTATCTATAAAGACGAGGTATGTCATCCTAACTGTGATTGCGGCAGGTTCATGGAGATAGCTAATTCGGTGTTTATGCAATACCAAAAACAGGTGGACGGAACGCTCAAGGAATTATCACAGAAAAATGTAGATTTTGGTGGTGGATTAGAGCGTATGGCAGCGGCAACTGCGGATGATCCAGATGTTTTTAATACTGATCTGTTTGCGCCGATTATTAAAAACCTCGAAACATTTTCAGGAAAAAAATATGGCAGTGCTTTGCAAGAAACACAGGCGATGCGTGTAATAGCTGATCATCTGAAGGCGGCAACGTTCATGATTAATGAAGGGTTATTCCCTGGTAATAAACAGCAAGGTTATATACTTCGTAGGCTCATCCGGCGGGCGGTGGTAAAAATCCATCAACTCGGTGGGGCTGGATCGAAATCAGAACTGGGTGCTAAGGTGTATCAGGCGGTTGGCGAGATTTATGATGGCGTATATTTTTCAAGTCAATCACAAGAGTTTCTTGGGTTGAGCCAGGTGTTGACTGAAGAAATCGTCCGGTTTGAAAAAGTCCTGAAAAAAGGCATGGCGGAATTGTCGAAGCACGAGACTATTAGCGGCACTATCGCATTTGATTTGCTCCAAAGTTTTGGGTTTCCATGGGAGCTCACCTACGAATTGGCGCTCGAGAAAGGACAGCAGGTAGACCGTGATGAATTTCAAAATGAATTCCGTAAGCATCAGGCACTTTCCCGTTCTGCGGCAGCAGGCATGTTTAAGGGAGGGCTTGCTGATCACAGCGAGGCGACAACTAAGCTTCATACTGCACACCATTTATTACTTGCCTCCTTACAGCAGCTTATTGATCCCACTATAAAGCAGCGAGGGAGCAACATCACCGCGGAACGACTTCGGATTGATGTTAGTTTCGGGAGGAAATTTACTTCTGAAGAGCTTCAAAAGGTTGAGGATATGGTTAACAAAAAGATAAAGGAAAATCTGAAGGTAACACGTGTAGAAATGCCTAAAGAAGTGGCAGAAAAAATAGGTGCACAGATGGAATTCGGAACAAAGTATCCTGATCGAGTGAGTGTATATATGGTAGGACTTAACGAAAGCATTGACCCCACGAGTGCCACGAGCGCTGATTATTTTTCTGCAGAATTTTGCGGAGGGCCGCATGTGAGCTTTACAGGCACCTTGGGTCACTTTACAATAGTAAAAGAGGACGCAAGTAGTGCAGGAGTGCGGAGATTGTACGCTAAACTTGCTTAAAAATAAGTGATGAAATTTCCAGATGTGCTTACGGGGCTTATGTCCAAAAAAGAGGAGACGAAAGAATATTTTTTTTCGCTCTATCTCGATACCGATGCGGCTGCTGCCGCGGTGTGGCATATAGACGCCGCAGGAACTCCTAAGGTGACTAGCTTTGCACATGCAGTGGTCGCGGATGATTCATGGGAATCCCGCATGCAGGTGGTTGACCGGTTACTTTCCGCGGCAGAAGATAAGGTAGGTACGGCAAAGGCGATAGCAAAAACTGTTTTTGGTATGCCAGGGGCATACCTTACTGCTGAAGGAAATATTACTGAAGTCATACGTCCTCACCTCAAAAAATTGTCCCACATGTTGGAATTAACACCAGTTGGATTTGTCCCACTTTCCCAAGCGATCGCATTTTCGTTAAAAAAAGATGAGGGAGTTCCTCCAAGCGTCATTCTTATTGGTTGTTCAGGAACACGCGCACATGTGACGTTATTTCGGGTTGGCAACGTGACGCATGAGGATGATTTTGCGCTAGGGGAAGACGTAGCGCTGTCGCTTGAAGCGGTGTTAAAAAAACATCAAGATGGCGATGTGCTTCCTTCCCGTATATTGCTCTATGGTGGCAATGCGGGACTTCTTGAAGAAACCCGTTCGCGATTATTGAAGCATCCGTGGCCAACTCGCACCAATTTTTTGCATTTCCCAAAAATAGAAATTATTTCGACTGAGACGCTGCTTACCGCGGTGTCACTTGCAGGAGCATCTGAGCTTTCGCAAGCTATTGGTGAAAATCAAGAGGAAGAGGCAGTATCGACTGCTGTGGCACAACCAGTTTCACCCGCGGCAACAATGACTACCGCGGCTGTTGCAGGAGCTGGCGTTGTCGCTGAAGATGATGATGATGATGATGA
>DJCU01000001.1:0-8120 GCA_002430725.1 Candidatus Gottesmanbacteria bacterium UBA5942 | reverse complement strand
ATGATGATGATGATGATGATGCGGATGATGATGATGTGGATGATGAGATTGATGAAGATGAGGAAGCTTCAGAAGAAGAAGGGATAGTACATGACGAATTACCCGATACTGCTACTCGTGATGAGTTGTCCAATGTGGAATTGGTTACGCCAGAATCGCTTGGATTTAGGAGAGAGGATGTGTTGGAATCAAAGTCCGTTGAAAGACAAAAAGGAACAGAAAATCATGCGTCAGTAAAATCCGGTAAAATGCCGATTTCTCTCCCTATCAAATTATCTCTTCCACATATTTCTTTTGATAAATTGCCGAATATTCGTGAGTTATTTTCGCGGCTTCCCCCGATGAGGCGCGGAGGAGCTCCTATTATTATTGGAGTTGTAGTGCTCCTTATTATTCTTGCTTCACTTTACTATACGTTGCCGAGAGCCACTGTTACCGTACTTGTGGCAAGTCAATCTGTTGACGAATCGACCTCGCTTACAGTTGATCCCGCTGCAACTGTTGCAGACGCTTCTTCAAAGATTATCCCTGGGCGGACTCAGGAACAGTCAGTAAGTGGTGAAAAAACTATAGCAGTGTCAGGTAAAAAGAATGTTGGAGATCCCGCCAAAGGAACAGTAACTATTTATAACAAAGTAACCAGTGGGAGAACGTTCCCCAAAGGAACAGTGCTGACGACAGGTGGGGTAGCATTTACACTTGATAGTGATGTGAGTGTTGCTTCTGCGAGTGAAAGTATCGGATCAATTACCTTTGGTAAGGCAAATGCCAGTGTGACCGCTCGGGATATTGGTCCAAATGGTAACGTATCGGCAAGTTCAGAATTTAGTTTTTCTACAGTGAGTAGTAGCCAGGTATCTGCTCGTAACGAAACCGCGTTTACCGGAGGCACGAGTAAACAGGTAACGGTGGTTTCTCGCGCTGATCAGGATGGGCTTGTAAAAGCACTCACTGATGAATTGGTCGGGCAAGCTAAAGAACGATTGCTTTCTGTTGCCGGAGGCGAACGCCTTATTGATACGACTATCAAAACCGAGGTATCGGAAAAAGTATTTGATGCTGAGCTTGATGAAGAAGCAAGTCAATTACATGGGAAAGTGACGGTAAAAGTAACGGGTATAAGTATTGCTGATAGTGATATCAATGCAGCACTCGCCCCACTTGTGGAAGAGAAAATTCCGTCAGGTTATCAAATTGCTCCCGAACAAACAAAAGTAGACGTGAGTCAGGTATCGGTCAAAAAAGACGGCACGATCACATTAAATGCAAAGCTGACTGCAGTTTCTCTCCCTGAAGTCGACGAAGAGGAACTTAAGAAAAAACTCGCTGGACAAGGGGTAGATAAAGCGCTCGAAATACTCAAAGAAACTCGTGGAGTAAGTGGCGCTGAGTTCCGATTTGCGTTTTCACCGCTTCACAGTCGATTACCTCTCAGTAGCAACAATATCACCATTACTGTCATGGTTCAGTAATTTGGTTTGAGACAAAACCGTGGCTTTTTTCTCGACGCAGCATCTGACGAAGCCAGATGAGCCCGGCTGCTCTCACTTTTTCCAAGAGAAAGCATATATAATGATCTATAAGAGGTTTCTATGGTGATGTATCGATACGTCAAGACGGTGTCCCGTGTACCGGTTTCACGACCGGTGGCTGTCTCGTATATGTTGATGGCTATAGGAGTGTTTATTATCCTCTGGACGGTATGGCCAATTGTCTCATTTTTCTTTGTTGATCAGATTGTGTTAGCAAAAACAGTAAGCCCTGTCGCTGATCTTACGGGACAGAGTCCAACAACTCCTCTTGCCTTTGCAGCAGGAGACGCTAAGACGACCGATGCAAATACATGGTTTCCATTGCAGCCACAGAAAAAAGTATCCGCGCCGGTTAACAGCTATACACTTTCTATTCCTTCACTTGATATTGCCGATGCCACCGTTATTATCGCGGGTGATGATTTAGGAGAGAGTTTAATTCATTATGGCGGCACCGCATTGCCAGGTGAATATGGTAATACGGTGTTATTTGGTCACTCAACCCTGCCACAGTTTTTTAGAGGTACGAAGGATTATCGTTCGATATTCGCGACACTTCCTACTATAAAAGTTGGAGAGTCGATCAATATAACGTATGATGGAGTAAGTTACCGATATGTGGTGACGGATAAAATCGTTGTAGAGCCTACGGATCTTACTCCGCTTGAGCAGCGGTTTGATGATTCGTATATCACGCTCGTTACGTGCGTTCCTCCTGGTACTTATTTGTATCGTTTAAATGTAAAAGCGAAATTAGTGAGGATTTAACTATATGTCGAACACATCACAGCAGAAAGCTATAGAAGCAATTAAAAAAAAGTTGGTCGGTAAGCGCCTCAGTTATGATGAAATATATTCGATCATGGATGAAATCGCAAATGAAAAATTAAGCCCAGTTCTTACAACGTATTTTGCCGCGGCAGGATTTAAAGAAGGATTTTCTGATGAAGAGCTATACTCGTTAACTCGCGCTATGGTAGCGACCGGCCCGCGGTTAAAATTTTCTGGTATTGTGGCAGACAAACACTCTGCTGGTGGTGTCGCTGGGACGAGAACAACGATGATTGTCGTGCCTATTATCGCGGCAGCAGGGTATAAAATTCCTAAGACATCCACGAGAGCTATTACGTCACCCGCTGGCACTGCAGACACCATGGAGGTGGTAGCTCCAGTGACGTTTACCACTAGCCAGATAACGAAGATTGTTGAAAAAGTTGGTGGATGTATTGTGTGGGGAGGACATGTCGGTTTGGCTCCTGCAGACGATATTCTTATCCAGGTTGAGCGACCATTGGCGTTTGAATCTTACGATAAGATTATCGTTTCTGTCATGGCCAAAAAAATTGCTTCAGGTGCTAATCATTTGGTACTCGATCTTCCTGTGGGCCCCACTATGAAAATTCAGCACTTTAAGGATGCTGAGCTTATGGCAAAAAAGTTCACCATGCTCGGTAAGAAATTTAAGATGAAAATTACCATAGATATCAATGAAACTCGACAAAATGCAGGACGCGGTATCGGTCCTATTTTAGAAGCAAGAGATGTGTTTCAGGTATTGGAACAAGCTCCCGAACGCCCATTAGCGCTAGAAGCAAAGGCGTTGCGTTTGGCTGGCAAATTGTTGTCGTTGTGTTTTGCCGATACCCCTGGAAAAAAGAATATGGATGGCGAGGAAGCAGCGCGAGAAATTTTAGTATCCGGCAAGGCGCTTGCGAAAATGCGGGAGATTATTAAAGCACAAGGAGGAGATCCCAACGTGGCGAGTCACAAACTTAATCCCGGAAAAGAAATTTATGAATTAAAAGCCACAAAAAAAGGTATGATTTCTGCCATACACAATCATCAGATTACTGTACTTTGCAGAATATTAGGGTGTCCGACTGACAAGAAGGCAGGTATGTTTCTCAACCGAAAACTTGAAGAGCGGGTGGACAAAGGTGATATACTAGCTACGATTTATAGTTCGGATAAATGGCGTCTCAAAGAAGCAGCGGAAACGCTTAAAACGATGCCAGTGTATACGATAGAATAATTATATGTTCAAAAACTTATTAGGTCCGGTACAAGCTTGGTTGCTCTCACAAGGAAAATGTGTGGGTTGCGGCAAACTCCTTCCTGTAAAGGAGGGTGAAGGTATGGTGCGTGTAGATTGTTCATGTAAGCGGATTTATATGTATGACCCTGCGGCAAAAAAATATCGCAGGGCACTTCTTCATGAAATCAAATAACGCTGTTATGACGAGGGTTGTGGTATTTCTTTTTGTTCTTCTTGTCGCTGTCGGAGGATCACTTGCTTGGTGGTTTGATAGTACCAGAGCAGTGGATGCATCCGACAGTGCACCAATTTCATTTCGGGTAAATAATGGTGATGGAGTGCGGACGATAGCCGCAAATCTTGAGGAAGAAAATCTCATCCGCAGTTCACCCGCTTTTTTTGTATTGGTAAAGCTCATGGGAATAGAGCGATCATTGCAGGCGGGAGATTTTCGTTTGAATCGCACGATGGATAGTCGCACCATAGCTCGAGAGCTGACACTTGGGTTTAAAGATGTATGGGTTACCACTCTTGAGGGTTGGCGAAATGAAGAAATAGCTATAGCGCTTGTAAAAAATCTCGATTTACCGGAAAGTGAATTTTTGCGTAGCGCCAAAGAGGGATATATGTTTCCCGATACGTATCTTATTCCTCAGGACGCCACCGCAGGGGCAATCATATCTATTTTTACCGGAGCGTTTGATAAAAAACTTACTCCAGAAATGCGCGCTGATATACGAGCATCGGGTTTGACACTCGATCAGGTGGTGACACTTGCCTCTATCGTAGAACGTGAAGGAAGAACAGATGAGGATCGGCCAGTGATTGCAGGAATTTTACTTAACCGTTTAGAAGCGGGTTGGCCGCTACAGGCAGACGCCACACTTCAATACGCCTTAGGATACCAGCCACAGGAGAAAACTTGGTGGAAAAAAACATTGACCGATGAAGATAAAAAAGTACGATCACCTTACAATACATACGCAAACACAGGATTGCCTCCAGGGCCCATAAGTAATCCGGGAATTTCCGCAATCCGAGCGGCTATATATCCAAAGAAAACCGATTATTGGTTTTATCTCCATGATCCATCAGGGGGCGTACATTACGCGACTACCCTCGAGGAGCATAATGCCAATGTCGATGCATATCTTCGATGAAACGCGTAGTATTTGCTATCCTTGCAGTATTTTTTTTCTTTCTCCCATTTACGATTTTTGCTCACGAGGGTCATGCGCAGGCAGATGTTGAGCATATCGGCAATTTTATTTCAGCAATAACCATCAAAAAAGATGGAACTATTGCAGTCAAAGAGCATATTGAGTACGATTTCGCTTCACTTAGTCGTCATGGTATTTATCGCACCATCCCGTATATAAAAACAAACGATGCAGGTAAGGAGTATGCGGTAGATTTTTCTGAAGTGAGTGTCCAAGATGAAAATGGTACGCCATACAAGTATAAGCAAGGTTATGAAAATGGAGAAATTAGTTGGAAAATTGGCGACCCTGATAGTACCATTACCGGTGTTCACACGTACCATATACGCTACACTGCTTCGGGAGCGCTTACCTATTTTCCCGGGCATGATGAATTATATTGGAATGTGGTAGGCACAAATTGGCAGGTGCCGATTGCAAAAGCATCCGCGGTGGTAGAGTTACCAGAAAGTGTGTCTCCTGAGGATTTGCATGTTGCCTGTTTTACGGGGTCTGCAGGTAGTACCGCTACCGATTGTGAGATAAAAACGTCAGGTGGTAAGACCGCTGTTGTAGAAACAACTACCGAATTAGACGCTTTTGAAGGCTTGACGGTTGTCATAGGGTTTCCCAAAGGGGTAGTCGCTGTGTTGGAACCTCGAGAATTAGTGCCATTTTTTGATACATGGTGGGGGAAAGTTGTTTTCGTGCTGCTTATTATCGCGGCATTACTTTGGTATGTTGTTGCCCCCATTGTCGTTATTCGTAAGTGGTGGACTCAAGGAAGAGACCCGAAGCCAGCGATGGGAGAAGTTCGCGCCTGGTTTAGTCCTCCAAAAAATCATCATCACCGATCGCTTACCCCCGCAGAAACCGGGACGCTTATCGATGAACGGGCAGATTTACGTGATATTTATGCTTCTATCGTGGACTTAGCGCGGCGTGGATATCTAACGATTATAGAGACGAAGAAAAATATGTTTGATTTGGAAAAACATAAAGAACAAGACACTGATCTGTTACCGTTTGAGAAAGAATTGCTTTTAGGATTATTTAAAAGTGGTGATCGAGTAAGTGTGAGGTCTATCGATTTGACCAAAACGTTGGATAAGGTAAAGTCGATGCTGTACGAATCTTTGGTGCATGATAAATTTTTCCCTACGAACCCCAATACGTTACGTGGATGGTATATTGCGCTTGCGGTTGTCGCTCTTATGAGTTTTAACCCCATACTATTTTTGGTTGCTCTTATTTTTGGGCAGAATATGCCTCGTAAAACGTTATTTGGCGCAGAACAGGCAGCGATTGCGCGGAGCCTCAAAAATTTCTTGACAAGTCAAGATAAGCAGTTGGCATTTCAGGCTCGAAACCAAATAATGTTTGAAAAGTTATTAGCGTTTGCAGTTGCGTTTGGTGTAGAAGAAATATGGGCAGCACGATTTAAAAGTCTTGGGTTAAAAAATCCCGATTGGTATAAATCCTCTACAGGTAGCAGGTTTAATAGTGTCGTATTTGCGCACAGTTTGGGACATGGGATGAGTTCATCGTTTGCGGCATCTATTGCTGCACACTCATCGACAGGATCATCATCCGGATTTTCTGGCGGTTCGTCAGGAGGAGGTGGCGGTGGTGGTGGAGGAGGGAGTTGGTAGCATTTTTTTGATTGACTTATCTCTTTGTTATCTATATTACTAATATAGGAGGTATTTCTTATGGCAGCATATAGTAAACGCCCATTGTGGCAGTTGGTGCTTATTTATCTATTGGTCGGAGGTTTAGTCTATTGGCTGATTTATTATTTTGTATTCGCCAAAAACGGGAACGGATATCAGATGGGGAAGGGGTATAACTACGGTACGACACCAGAGGCTATGAGTTCAAAGGTGACGATAACGCTTGCAGAACTCAATGGCTCAGGGGAAAGTGGAACAGCAATGCTAGAGGAGGTAGATGGAAAAGTGACGGTGACCGTAAATCTGACGGGATATCCCAAAGATGGAACTCCGCAACCTGCGCATCTGCATGTTGGGGAGTGTCCAGGAGTTGGGGCAGTGAAATACCCAATCACTTCACTGGTAAATGGGACATCGGTAACCATGCTTGACGTGACACTTGCACAACTTAAGAGTGAACTACCATTGGCGCTCAATGTGCATAAGTCGGCAGCAGAAGCAAAGGTGTATACCGCTTGTGGTGGGTTATCGCTTTAAAGCGGCAGGGTTCGCTGTCCGGGTACTACCTTGGGAGCAATCGATTTTTCTTTCGCTTCCAGAGTTCCTGAAACAATGAGTTCAAGTAGATCGCTACGCAGTATCGCGTAAATACCGTGTCCGCCTGCGGAGAGATGGCGAGCTTTGAGCTTTTTTGTTTCTATCCAACGTCTGATTGTATCGGGATGCTTGTGGAGAAATGTAGCTGCTTCCTCTACGGTGACAATATCATTCATAAGCGCCTAGAGTATACCATACGTGTGCTATACTCACTGCGTGAGGCTAATAGTGGGCATTGTTTTTTTGTTGTTAGGTGTAGCTGGAGCGATAGTATTTGTGGATGTATCCCGTTTACGGACGTTTGTTCCACGAGCTGAATTGAGAGAGGATAGAAAGGAAAGTCTCCCTAGTCCAACACCTCTACCTCTCCCAAAACTTACGATTGATTCTTTGTTTTCTTCTGATCATACGTGGGTCAAGAGTTTGCCACAAGATAATACGGTGACCATGGTTGCAACGGGTGATGTCATACCTGCGCGAAGCGTAAATTACAAAATGGTGACGGGGCACGGGTTCCGTTGGCCGTTTGAAAAAACTGCTGAATTTCTTGCCGCAGCGGATATCACAGTTATCAATCTTGAAACGCCGCTACTTGCTGCTTGCCCGATAACCGTAGAGGGTATGGTGTTTTGTGCGGATGCGAAAGCGGTAGAAGGATTACAATTTGCTGGCATCGATGTTGCAACATTGGGAAATAACCATGTTGGTAATCATTATGTTAATGGTGTGGAGGAAACTAAAAATATTCTGAAGCAGTCCGATATTCTGGCGGTTGCGGACGCGCCAGTGTATAAAAAAGTGAAGAATATAACATTTGTGTTTCTTTCTTATAATGATATTGGACAACCCGAAGAAGGTGTGCCTTGGGCAGACGAAGTCAAGATAAAGCAAGATATAATAAATGTCCGCGACAATGCAGATGTGGTTGTGGTTTCTTATCATTGGGGGGTGGAGTATGTCACAGAGCCCACTGAACGACAAATACACTTAGCTCATTTTGCTGTCGATAATGGGGCTGATGTAGTGCTCGGGAACCATCCACATTGGATACAACCGGTGGAGTTTTATAAAGATAAGTTTATTA
>DJCU01000032.1 GCA_002430725.1 Candidatus Gottesmanbacteria bacterium UBA5942 | reverse complement strand
CGATGTGGATATAAACAAATACCGTTGCGGCACCCATTCCATAGTCCCTGCAAATACTTGTATAAAAATAAAAAAAATATAAAACAATGGGAGCAGTAGGCCCAGAAAGCGAAGCAATACCAGCTTCAAGTTCTTTTTAGAAGGATATGTTTTTTTATCGTGGAGCATTGTAAAAAGACCTATGCCAGACAGCACTAAAAACGGCATGGGTAAAATATTGAGTAATATGTCAGTGACGTTATGGAGCGCAAGGTATATATTGAAATACTCTGGATGTATTCCAATACGAGCAGTTTCTATTTTTTGTGTTGCGTAAGAGAATAAGTTTCTCGATTGAATATTTGTGTTGATTGTCCACCAAAGTGGCACGATGAGGCTGGCGATAATTGTCAATGTCTTTGTTTTCCACGAATTAAATCGCCATAGAGCATGAAGCCAGATATACGGAAGAAGAAACCACATATCATAACGGATGCCTGAAGCAACCGCACCCCCTATAACGGCAATAGTAAGAGTTTTATGCGTAATGTGCGGGCGAGTGAGTACGAAAAGGACGAGGAGAAAGAGTGGAAAAAATACACCCTCTGATAATGTTTGCGTACCCAGTATGAGTCGAAGTGGAAAGATGGTGTACATGAGAGTAGAGATGCGTGCAATGTTTCTGGAAAAATAATTATGGGTATAGGCATAAAATAACGGTATCCCGATAGAGGAAATAGCAAAGGTTAATAATCTTCCTGACGTCCATAGGTCATGGGTAAAATAAAATACTCCTCGTAATAAAAGTATATGAAAGGGTAGCCATCCATTTAAAAACTCGATGTACTGTAAATTACCCGTAACGAGTGGCTGCCATGCTTGAAACGCTCGTGCGTATGCGTCTGTTTCGGCAATCATTGGTGATTTAAGGAGAGGGATCGAAAGCCATGTGTTTACAATGACGAGTGCGCTTAGGTATACCCATTCAGGTAGTGCGGCAATAACGCTCGATATTTTTAAAAAAAATATTGGTCGATGGTGACCTTGGTGTCGTGTCATTTTTTGTTCGTAGCAGTTAGATAAATGGAAAAATATGCGTTGTCCATAGCGGTGGGTAGTGGCCACGAAGAAGTATCAATCTCCCCTTTTTCTACGATAATAAAGGGGGTTGGCGATGAAGAGCTACCGAAAGGTAATACATTGGCAAACATGCTTGTTTTCGTAAAATACGAAATCATTGTCACAAAGTCGTAGTTATTTCCTGGTGGCTCAGCATACGTAAATGCGTGTGGGTTACGATTGTTAATAAAGTTGACTACCTCCCATGCAGCAGCATATTTCTTGAAAGGAGAATCGCCCAAAAGCGCATTATAGGTAAGTGCGTGCTGTTGGCGCGTGATGTATTGAGGCATGATCATGAGCGTGCCGATGATGAGTATCCAAAACAGTATTTTTTTTGTGCGGTATATATGAGTTGCTCCGTGCACT
The DNA here is from genome assembly GCA_002430725.1 of Candidatus Gottesmanbacteria bacterium UBA5942. Classification (GTDB taxonomy): domain Bacteria; phylum Patescibacteriota; class Microgenomatia; order UBA10105; family UBA927; genus UBA927. The sequence goes on along the minus strand of DJCU01000032.1, from coordinate 3,326 downwards.
ATAACGGGGATAAAAAAGATAACTATTAGAAAATAAAATCGTGGCGCTAACCACTCCATAGTACCCGTGACTATTTGTAGCCAAAGGATGAAAAGGTAGTACCAGGGGAGTATTGTGATGATTGTTTGAAACTGCATCAGCTTAGGTTTGTGTTGATAAATGATAGTGCCAACAAACGCAAAAATAAGTATCGGCAGGGGAAGAATATACAGCAGGTTCGTAGTAATGAGATGAAGAGACCTGTGAATATTGTAGATATATGGCTCCATGGATTGGCTGGAGATGCCAACTCTATTTGAAAGAAATGAAAACCATGTTCCGGTATGTATACGCGTGCCTATAATCCAGAGAGCTGGAATTGTGCATGTACTAATAAGCGCGATAACTCTTGCCCACCAGCGGTCTACATGATTGATAATGTGGTACCAAAGAAAAGGAAGTAAATACCACGCCTCATAACGTATTCCGGACGCTACCGAAAATCCGATGATACCAGTGATAATCCATAAGTGGCTTTTTTGGGTGAGACTAATTGCAGCCAGAAGAACAAATGGCAACAACATGCCTTCCGTAAGCGGTTGAGAGCTGAGGATTACCCGCATGGGGAGAATAGTAAAAAGCAGGGTAGCGATAAGCGCGTGGGATGCCATAAGTGTCCCCCGACTGTAGAGATAAAAAAGCGGAATACTACCAAGTCCTAAAAGAAACGTAAGTACTTGTGGTGTAAAGTAAAAACTCGGCCATACAACAAACCCCATTCGTAATAACAAACTATGAAGCGGTAGCCAGTCATCATCAAACCGTATGGCCCAGAAGTTGTTTTCCTCAAATGGTAACCATGCGTGCAGCACTCTTCCATATGCATCAGGATCGGCAACGAGTTTTTGGGTGAGATAGGGGTATCCGAACAGCGCAGCAATACCTATGCAAATAAGTACTCCACCCCCGACAATCCAGGAAAAGGGTATGTGGTAACTGTGGAAACGTTTTGCGATGTAACGATCCATTATGCTTCGATACGGTGAATAATTTCTATCATTGTCATGATATTTGTATTCAGGCTGCTTTGCAATTTCAGCTCATCACGATATACTGAATATATGAAGTCTTCCACACGATCAGAACCAAAAGAAGAAGAAGTATATGTCACGTGGAGTTCTCCTTCGCGGCTGTTTAAAAAGCGTGATAAAGAGTTTTTTGTAAATATTCTCGCGATTGTATTTTTACTATCCGTTATCCTCGTTTTTGTTCGGGAATTTGTGCTTATCGCGACAGTTTTATCGATTGTATTTTTAATCTATGTACTGTCTACTGTCCCACCAGAAGACGTAAAGCATCGTATTACCAACCTTGGTATTGAGAGTGCTGGGCATTTTTATCGGTGGGAAGAGTTTGCTGATTTTTGGTTTGATGAGCAGTGGGGGCAAAAAATGGCGGTACTAAGACCGTTTATGTCACCACGAATTATTATTCTTTTGGGCGACCAAAAATCGGAAAAAATTAGAGAATTTATTGCACAGCACATCCCGTTTCGTGAGGAGCCGGATCGAACATGGGTGGATAATGCCGCCCGATGGATATCGGAAAAAATCCCGTTGGAAAAGCCCCAAGCCTAGCCACGATACGTTATTTTGGTGTACAATGCGTAAAGTATTTCGCGCCCATAGTTCAATGGATAGAATAGGAGCTTGCGGAGCTTCTGATACAGGTTCGACTCCTGTTGGGCGTACAAGTATATGATTATCGCACTATGTGGCAGCCTTGCCTTTTATAAAGAAATGCGTCTCGTTGAGCGTGACTTGTTGTCATTAGGTCACCGCGTATTTGTTCCCAAAAGTCTCGATTTAATCGAAAAAGAAGGATTTATGAAGCCAAAAACGGTTGATGAGCGGCTTCGTGCCGAAGAAAAATATGATTTCATCAGGCAACATTTTTCCACTATTAAAAAAGCAGACGCTATACTCGTTGTGAACCCAGAACATCGCGGGATAAAAGGATACATTGGTGGCAATACGTTTTTAGAGATGGGAGTCGCATTTTTTTTGGGAAAAATAATCTATCTTCTTTATCCGATACCGAAGATGGATTATGAATTAGAGCTGGCTGCTATGCACCCTGTTATTCTCGATGGAAATCTCCATGCGCTCTGATTTTTAGATGTCCGCGAGTTTTTGAAGTATAATTGGTGGATGAGCGCTGGAGAGGTGCAGGGAATGGCTATCCGGACAGTCTCGAAAACTGTTATCTCCGTCAGGGGATTTGTGGGTTCGAGTCCCACCCTCTCCGCCAGAAAAGAGAGATTATGATAATTACCATTTGTGGCAGTATGCAGTTTCATAAAGAAATGGCGTCTATGCGTGATGAGCTACTATCGCGCGGGTTTACCGTACACGTACCGGGCGAGTTAGATGACATCCATAAAAACGAATCATATATGGAAAGCGATGAAGAGCGAATTACGGCAAAGATTGAATATAATTTTATTCGTGAGCATTTCAAAAAAATTGAGGTGGCGGATGCAATTCTTATCCTTAATTATGAGAAAAAAGGTGTTCCCGGGTATATCGGAGGCAACACATTTTTGGAAATGGGGTACGCGTTTGGTTTAGGAAAAAAAGTGTATTTACTGTATCCGGTTCCTGATATGGACTATAAAACCGAAATGCATGCAATACAGCCAATCGTTATAAACGGTGATCTTTCGCAAATCACTGTTTAAGGCTGTACATCTTCCCCATCTTTTTTTGTTATATCGATATATGTTTTGACTGTATTTCCATGCGCATCTTTGAGCATGAGCGTGCCACCATTTATCCCTTTGAGCGTTTCATTTTTTATTTTTTCTATTCCTGATGTGCCATCGTATGTCGTTGGTGAATAGAGCCATGTGCAGCATTCTGCGTACATGCTATTTTGGACGACACCAACATCAACAACATCGCTTTCTTGGGTAATTCGTGTACTGGCGTCTGTAAACGTAATGCCATCAAAATGAGAGAGGGCAATAACATCAGGGTCAGTTTTGCGGCGTGGAATAACCCCGACAGGCAATGATTTATCTGGCAGTGAATTTCCTACAATGCGTTGGTGGATTGCGACTTTGATAAGCTTTCCGTTAAATACTTTTTCTAATAGCGTGAGGAGTTCTGTTTCTTTTGTTTTATCAATACGACCAGGAGTTACCCACACCATAACTCCGGGCGCGTCTTCTGCGAGCGGCTTTTTGTCGCTTGCGATAATTGACCCCCTTCGCGCGGGTAGCACTTGTGTTTCGAGGTGAGAGGCGCGATCGAGCTCGGGTAAGAGATGCGACCACGCCCATGCAA
>DJCU01000025.1 GCA_002430725.1 Candidatus Gottesmanbacteria bacterium UBA5942 | reverse complement strand
GGATGAGTGGCTGGGGATAGCGCTGACTATCAAAGCTTTTAGCCTACCATGGTGGGACATTTTCGTTCCCGGTAACCTTCATTTTTCACCGGTGGGTCAAGCGATTTGGCGTTCAATGTATTATGTGTTTGGCCTTCAGGCTCAATATTATTTCTTCGCCCAGTTGATTGTTCACACACTGACCTCTGCACTTGTCTATATTCTGACAGAACGGTTAACGAAAAGGAAAGAAGTAGCGGTAATTACCGGCCTGTTGTTTTTATTAAACGGTAGGGCACATCAGGCGTTTACGCATCTCGCAATTTTTCATGTGACGACAACAGCCATGATGTTTATGGTGTTATTTTTTGTGTACTTAACTGGCATAAAAGAGCGCGTCATACAGATGAAGCAGGGGGTATTACTATTTATGATTTTCCTTGCCGCTGTATGCACGAGAGAAGAAGGGTATATGCTCGTTCCATTATTTGCGGTGTACTTATGGAGTTTTGATCGGAAAAAGCTAAACTGGCAAAATATACGCTTCTTCGGATTGTTTACTGCGGGTGTGGTAGCTTTTACCGCTTTCCGGTTGTTTGCACAGACGTTCTATAAAGATCCTATCCCGCTTCAGTATCAAGTAACGGGTGCAGGTGCTGAATACAACATCGCAACAATTCCGATTAAGTTCATTGTGCAAAATCTTATTTATTCTGAACGTATCGGGTTGTTTATGCTGGCAAACACACAAAAAATGTACCCTGCTATCGAATCATTTTTTACCAGTCACGCACCGATGTATGATGCGGGCTTTTTTTACGTATTTGGTGTTATTGTCAGCATTGGAGCGCTTTGGCTATGGCTTATAAAGCCGAAAGGGCTAGAGGCAATGGCATTATTTTTTTCAGCTTGGATAGTAACCAATGCTGCAATCTTAGCGCTTGTAGGGAGGCATATATCGGTGTTAGAGCCAAGATATTTGTATTACTCTGCATTTCCAGTGCTTTGTGTGACGAGTATTTTCATCCATTCGTTATTTACCTACAAGTCAAAACTGCGCATTGTTACGCTTGGCACAAAGTCACTGTCCGTTATTGTGCTATTAACACTTTTGCTCACATCATTTCAAGAAATTCGTGACGCGGTTAATAAACAATATAAAGATGGTGTCGCGAAGAAACAAATTTTTGCGAGCCTCATGAAGGTTCATCCTACGCTCTCTGATAACACTATTTTTTATGTACAGTGCAGTAAGCCATGCTATCGGAATAAAGAGTTTGGTGCCGCCATAAAGAATGTGCTCCCGTTTTCATCAGGTCCTGGCATGATATTTTTAGTGCATTATGCAGTGGGAAGAGAGAAAGAGTGGGGGGACTTTTTCACTCAGACATTTCTTTTTGATACATTTGCGGAAGACTATAAAAAAATAGGGAACAAAAGCTTTGGGTATTTTACAACAAAAGAAAAACTGGAAAAAACACTGATAGACAATAATATCTCTCGTGAAACAGTTGTCGCGCTCGAGGTAAATGAGAAAGACTACACGTTTACAGATATTTCTGAAGCGTTTAGAAAAACGTTACTTACTAAGTAATATTACTTTTTTTGCGCAAGCACGTACATGCCTTTTGAGACGGGTGGAAATCTTCCATATTGACCATATTCAGGTATCGCAAATTTATGCTGCTTAAGTAGTCGAATAAGGCTATTTTTTGTAAAAAAGCGAATGTGCGGAGACGTTGGGTCAAATACGATATCAAATCCTATTATAGAAAGTACGATATTTTTAATCATGCCATGATACGGTGTGCTGATAAACAGCGTTCCATTCTTTTTTAGAATTCTGTTCATTTCTGTAAGAAAATTGGGAACATCAAAAATATGCTCAATAACATCACCAGCTATGACAAAATCGACACTTTTATCTTTAACTGGTAGCTTATCATCTCCGGAGAGGTGATAAAAACGGGCTTTGGGAAATTTTTTACGTGATTTAGCGAGCGCATATTCTGAAATATCTATTCCGATAATTTTATATGGTCGAATCGAAAGAACTTCATTGATATAACGACCATCTCCGCATCCGAAGTCGAGTATTGTGGCGTTTTTTGAAGGTAGCGCCTGTCTTATTTTTGGCCACTTCCACTTAAAATCATCACTGACGCCTATCGCTCCATTTTTCCACCATGCATCATAGAATTTTTTCATTATGGTGCATTATAACATGGTAATGCGTCCTAAGATGGAAGCTAACGTGTGCCGTATGCTCCCTGAGATATCCGTATTGAGAATATGTAAAATATTGTTTCTTTTATGATGAGATAGCTTATAACTAAACAAGCTGTGGGATGCCAGAAAACAACTTTATCTCTGTAAATTCTGTAGAGAATACAGGCATCCACAAGGGGGAATATAAGTGATAGTGCATAAAATGGGAATAACATAAGTCGGATTTTTCGTATCGCGTTTAGGTATTTTCCCCGGTGTCGAAGTCCCATACCTCGCACCTGCTGCCGGTAATTATTCCTTATTCTCCATGTATATTTTCGAATAAATTCCGCTATATTTGAAACGTGATAGTGATAAATACCTGCGCCTGGAACATATGTGACCAATCCTCGTTGTTCAATAAGTCGAATCCCAGATAAGATATCGTCATTGTTGCTCTGCGTGTTTCGTTTAAAACTTGCTATCGTTCCAAATCCTTGAGATAAGCCAATAAGCGGATGATGATAAGGATCGAACTGGTAAATGGCATAATTTTCTGTCTTTTTGATCGGTGTGTAGAGATGAGCAAACGTTTTGGGTGTAGCAGCCCATCGGTATATGAACCAGGTGAATGGGTCTGTCGACAAATACCCCATGTACCGATCAAATGAATTCCATTGTTTTGGAGGAATTGTCGGTGGAAGAAACCCCATGATGCGCATAGTGGGGTTTTCGATATAAGGTCGTACCATTGCTTGTATCCAGTGATCATTTGAAAGAATGTTGTCTGAGTCTGTGAAAAATAGTATTTTACCCGTAGCTACTTTTGATGCCCGTGACTTTCCTGGTTCATGCAACACTTCTGGGTTATCAATAATCCGAGCGCGGTTCTGTTTAGCGATACGAAGTGTCATGTCTGTAGATCCACCGTCAGCTATGATTATCTCAACGAGATGTTGTGGATAATCCTGTGACCGAATAGCTTCTAGGCATTTGGGAAGAAAACGCTCAGCGTTGAGCGTGGGGATAATAAACGAAACCTTGGGTAATTGTGGACTGTTTTTTTTCATGATAATTCAGTCATCGTGCCTTATCTCACGATAACACAGTGTATTTTCACATAATGGTTATGGAGAAACAAATATGGTTTACATTGCTAGATATAAGAATATTTACTCTCACTACGGGATGATATAAGATTCCCATGTTTTACAATTTAGAAAAATGGTGAAAATATAAAATATGAGGAAAAAAAAGTATATCGCGACAAGCATTGTCTACGTGAATTATTCACCGTATGAAAATTCAGGAAAAATATTAGATTATATCCTAGAAAACTTTCAGTATGTGTATTTATTTTCCATCTGTCTCTTATACA
>DJCU01000040.1:11464-111947 GCA_002430725.1 Candidatus Gottesmanbacteria bacterium UBA5942 | reverse complement strand
CATATCAACTAATATTACCAATGACAAAACTCATGTCTCTACCGTATAATCTCATTATATAATAGAGGCAAATCAGCCCATGACGCAGAGGTAGCCAAGGTGGTCAAGGCGCCTGTCTGAAAAACAGGTTATGCGTGTTCGACTCACGCCCTCTGCACAAAACATATATAATACGGGTTTACAAATAGCGCGGCGTTAGTTCACCGGTAGAATGTCTCCTTGCCAAGGAGAAGGNNTGTTCAAATCGGGGAAGACTTCGTTCGGTCACGGCGACCAATGACACTGCTTCTTTACTGAGTAACTCGCGCATCTGTGCGCGAAATCCCATGGGTTGTGGTGCTTCAGTCATGTTACTCATTGTACGTACAAACATAACGGCGCGTCAATACTACAAGCTATTTCAAGCAGAAAATAGTATGACCAAGCTGGTCAGCATCTATCAAGAAGCTACTATCCATTACGACGGTGTGATACACGACCTGAACCCGTCGCAATAGACAGAAGGAAAAGCGTTGGGGAAAAACCCTCGGTTTTACCCCAAAGGTTTGCGGGGTCGTTCAACGGTAGGACACCTGCCTTTGGAGCAGGGTATTCTTGGTTCGAATCCAAGCCCCGCAGCATATACGAAAATTGCCCGATAGGGCATTTTTTGTATATATGGGACGATTCGGTAGTCCGAAGCTTTTGCGACGCATACCAAGTCCCGCAGCATAATATGGACAACACCTATGGCAAATTATTTGCCGATCTCTCCACAAGTATCGAAAATTTCATTCACGAAGTGAAAAATAAAAAATCTGACGCTATGACAGGTGATGAATGGACCGTCAAAGATCAGCTATGTCATATTGTTTTTTGGCATGAAAATTATGCTGCAAACTATAAAGCACTGGCAGAACACAAAAATCCGCCCTTACCCGAAGGCATGGCTACCATAAATATGGCGGGAGTATTGTCATTGAGAAGTACTCCAATACGAAGCCTGATGATGAAATTGCGTGCAGCAAATACATCACTTTATCAGAGCATTGTCATAAACAAAGTACCTCGGATGACCTACAGTAAAGGTGGTCGCATCTATGAGACTGCAGATTTTTTAGTAATGATCACAAGGCATATAACAAACCACGCGAAACAAGTTAAAAAAGCGAAAGACATATAATTCTTTCACTTTTCCGCAATTTTTCACCTGCTTTGATAATTTATTATCGTTTTCCCTCTTGATCATACCTAATTCATTCGTATAATTTGACAAAGATATAAAAATTTGTTGTTGTAGTACATACACAATATGAAATCCAAAAAACGAGCCAAAAAAAATAAAAAAATATTTACCATCGCAATTCTTTATCACTACGTTCCAAAAGAAATAAAAGACGAATATTTCAGTGAGGAACACGCACTTGTTGATAATCAAACGGATGATATCGTCAAATACATGAAAACGCTGTTTCAAAAGCGGGGATATAAAGTGCAGATTATCAAAGTTAAACCAGACGACTTGTCAGAGTTAAAAAATCTAAAAGCTGATTTTGTTTTCAATTTGGTAGACAGCAAAAAAATGGAAGTGGAAATTGCAAAAATACTTGGACGTCTCCATATCCCATATTCTGGATCTTCATTTAAAGCGATACAAATTTCAAACAATAAGCTAAAAACTAAAAAGTTATTTGAAAAAAACGCGCTACCCACTCCGAAATACACCATCATACGTCTCCATGATCGTATAAGCCGCAAATTAATTCCCGGCAAATTTCCTATCATTGTAAAACCAGCATTTGAGCATTGCAGCATCGGTATTACCAATAAGTCCATTGCGACAACATACGAACAGTTCAAAAAAATAATCCAACGTATGCGCATCGACCACAAACAGGCGCTGCTTGCTGAGGAATTTATCGCGGGTAAGGAATTGCAGGTGACGGTGCTAGAAACACCAACCAAAACGTATGCTTTGCCTATCGCTGAAATAGCGTTTCGTAGTAAAGGAAAAAATAAATGGAATATTTACGGGTTTGATGAAAAGTGGACAAAAAATACCGCAGCGTATCAAAGCTGTCACTTTGTCGCACCCCCTAAGGAACTCAAAAAAATTATTGATACCGGCATACGAAAAGATTCAATTCGCGCATTTTATGCATTAGGACTTCGAGACTATGCACGTTTTGATCTCAGATTTAACACGAAAAGCAACATGTGGTATTTCCTAGAAGCCAACGCCAACGCGGGCTTTGATCCTGACCCCCGAGATGCCATGACAGCGAGTATCAAAGCACATGGCATGACACTCGATGATTTTGTGGTACAGATAGTACACAACTCGCTCCATTAATGTATAATAAATTACATATATGAAATGCCTCGTTATTTACGGTACATTATCAGGTTCCACAATGACTGCCGCAGAACTAGTGGGTGCAACGTTACGAGAAACAGGCCATGAAACCGATGTGGTTTCCATAGAGAGCGCTACCAAAGACATGGTTGCATCACACGACTGCATTGTCATCGCTTCACCAAGTTGGGAAGACGAAGGAAAAGACGGACAGCCACTTCCCGAAATACGCATATTTCTGTCAACTTTAACTGCGGCAGACCTAGCTGGCAAAAAGATGGCGATAGTAGGGCTTGGAGACACTGCTTATCCTCACTTTTGCGGCGCGGTTGATGTTCTTGAAGCGAGACTGAAAGAATTGGGAGTAGCCACACTTGCTACCCCTTCACTCAAGATTGATAGATATTATTCACTGCGAGACAACGAACAAAAAGTAAAAGACTGGGCCACTGCTTTAGCCAACACACTGACCTCTTAATGCTCCGCGTTCTCCTGCAAAAGATTTGATGTTATAATAATGTTCTGTTTTCGCGGACGTGGTGAAACTGGTAGACACGCAGTCTTGAGGAGGCTGTGCCGTAAGGCTTGGAGGTTCAAGTCCTCTCGTCCGCACTAGATAACAACTCCCTCCGTTTCAAGAGGGTTGCAAATGGTTCTTTAGCCTGATAGGACAATACTTTCTTCTCATCCACCGTTAAGTTCAAGAAAATCTGACGACAAATAGCGTCTTTTATGATTGCATTAGCCGCTTGGACGATTGGAGAGGCCTTTTTGGATAAGTTCAAGAATTGCTCAAGGGTTAAGCGCTCATCCTCCGGTTTCTTCAATTTTTCTTCTAGCTTCGCTATTTCTTTTTCAAGTTGAACTTTTTTAGCACTTAACTCCTCAATTTTATTCTCATTGATTTTACGAGCTGTTGAATCCGGCGCTAATGCAAGAATACCTAGGGATCGCGTATTTAATTCGTGTTTCGTTTGTGATAAAGCGCCTTGTAGGCTGTGTAGTTTAATTTTCAGCTTACCCACATTTTTGACGATCACCTGACTTAGATCTTTATAATATTTATGGTAATCAGCCTCTGTAAAGTTAAGACCTTTCTTTAAGAAATCATAAATGAAATCAAAAATAATCTTCATACGAATAGACTTTTTCTTACGGGGACAACCACTATTGTCGCATCGGGCGAATAAATATCTTTTGTAGCCTGTAGATGGACCAATGTACATGTTCCCATTGCAGAAGGAACACTTAATCATTGCTCTAAGGGGGTAGAATGTCGTTTTATGAGGTTTAGCAGCCTTAATTTTTCTGTATGAAAGTGCCTGAACTCTGTTGTATGTCTCTAAGTCAGTCGCAGGAACGAAGTTATATGCAGCGATAAGATCAACCCGTTCATCATTTCTTGGACTATATAAAACTCCATAATAAAAGGGGTCTTTGAAAATATCTGTAAGCATTTGTTTGGTGATATTAATCACACGACCATTTTTCGTTCTTTTCGTGTATCCCTCCTCACGAAGGAAATCTATAATAGCTTCATATGAATCCCCACTTACGCGCATCTTCCATGCCTGCACCATAAGATCGTAGTTGCCCTCATCTTGATGATAAATACCTTCTTCATCCAATATGTACCCATGTTTGGGAACATGCGACCTTCCCTCTTTGAATTTATTGTCTAATCCACGCCTTACATCAACCGATAACTTGTCCGAATACTGCTTAGAAAGTACGAATGCTATACCGAGTAACATTTTTCCGTTTGGGTCTTTTGAAAAGTGATGCGTAACAAATTTAAGATCAACAATCTGTCCTTCATCAACCATGTTAATAATCTCTCCACCCTCAAGCATGTTACGAGCTAATCTATCAGGATTCCAAGCAAGTATCCCGTCATATAACCCAGAGCGTATGGCGGTTAGCATTTTGCGGAATTCAGGGCGTTGATTTGGAATTTTAGCAGATCGCTTCTCTATGATCGGTTCACCTATAATATTCAGTCCGTATCGGGCAGCATAGTCTTTACATTCTTTAATTTGATCGGGTATTGACCGTGTTTGCTTTTCACTATCGTCAGTGGATTTGCGGGCGTAGAGGACGTATTTAAGCTTTGTAAAATCAATTTCTTCTTCCATTATCCATATTATAGGAGTATTCGGCCGCCCTGACCATCGCTTATGGTAGTAGCATTCAATGTTGCTTCTGGATCGCTAAGATCAACCGTGCACATTGTCTTAACCAATTCCATCACAGCAGCAGAATCCGGGGTGTTTTCTTGTCCGGTATTAGGTTTCTGGATTAAGGGTTGGTTCTTTAGATCTTTCATTCTTAAAACCACAAAAAAAGGCCCGTTTAGCCACCACAAGAAAACTTGTGAGACTAAACAGGGCCAGTCGTTTTACGAGTTAGGCCATTAATCTACTATTTAAGCGTAACAAGAAATTTTATCAGGCGTCAAATCAATTCCTGGTGAGGATAGATCGTATATCCGCGGCGAGCTGTTGTAACTCTGGGAGATTAATGGAACCTTCTATATTTTGTTTTGGTTTCCCAATAACTATCTCAATTATCGCTTCCAGCATTCGTGCGTCCGGTGGACGTGTATAAACTCGCCGGCGCCCTCCTTCGGTTCGCACATACTCAATTCTTCCTAGCGCTAGATCCAGGCAAGTATCAGCCACTGTCTCCCAGCGAGCAAGTAGCCGATTTACCAGGATACCACGCGCTGCCGCTTCCTCTATGGTTTTCTTGCTAATACTTCCAATTTTTCGTCCTGCACCCAGGCGAATTCCTCCATGCTGCTTCATAAAACTTGATTATTAATCAACATAATCAACCTCTATATCCAGTATAGAGAATAATTTCATAATGCGGCGCGTATGCAAATGCTGGCTGGGCTTGTTATAATAACCATGACTGTTTTGCAGTCAACAATTATAAAAATTACCTAAACCCTAAGCGTGCTTGGGGCATGGTAAAAAAACCGATCAAGGGCTGTAAGCTCGTCGTTTGAGCTACCTTGATCGGTCGTATCCCGAAAGGGATATGGGTGGCGCAAGCCATCACTCGGCGGCGAGCTTTTTGCGTCTCCGCCACACTGATTCTTATGGCGGAATTACTAGAAAAATTACTTGAGGATGTACGAAAGTATTTTCTCGTTTATCTATTCATACTTCTTGCCCTCATCTTCTGGATTGTCTTTAAGCGTAGCCTAGTCGGCTTAACTCTTTTCACTTTTGCCATCGGCGTTTTAGTAGGTCAAAGTATGCCGAAGGAGAAATAGGAGACTTATGAATACCGATACTCTCATCTCAATTTTAGCTCTTGGCATTTTCTTTTTCGCCATCATTGGATTACCAATGCTGTTGATCATACGATACAGGCGTACTAATAAGAAAAAGCAGGAAGCATTTAATAAATTAACTGCTGCGAAACAACGAAAAGAACTTTTAAAACGAGACTCTGACGTAACAAACATAGTTACCTTTGTACTTCCTATGGCGCTGTTTATAACTCTGGAAAAGTCAGGAGTGGCTTGGGGGTTATCGCTGCTTATCTCGTTAGGTGTGGCGGGTATATTCCGTCTGATATTCCAACGGATTAGGTGATGTTGTGTATATTTGAGTCTTCTACAGGCATTACACGAAGCAAGGCCGCTATTTCCTTAACCACTTTATCTGCAAACTCCTCTTTGTGGCTGTTGTCCTTCAGAATTACACGCTTAATACCACGTTTTTTGACCTGCTCGTTGTATTCCGGCACCGACGATATAGAAATAACTCTCCCTGGCCCAAACCTCTCTATATCCAGTATGTGAAATGAGCCACCCAGCTTACAGTCTCGGTCAAGCAGAATAATGTCCGGGTGTACGTTAAAATTACCATTAATCAGTTCCTGCACCTGCACATGGTTCGTTAACACCATGACAGACAGATCATACGGTTGGTCGCCTTCCAGCTCAGACAGGTGATCCAAAATTAGAGAAAGTATTTTAAGATCATCTTCAAGTATTAAGATCGTTTTATGTAGAACCATTGTTGTTTTAAACTACCTGAACCGTCTGTTGAATAATCTATTCCGATGTTTGTATCGCCACTGATGATATGATGGTTTTTCTTCATTATTTTGCATTCTAAAAGATTTTACCGTAGCAAGAATTATGTTAAGCGCTGCAAGCGCTAGTGTTAAAAGCAGAATAGTTGCACCAAGATGTCCCCACAGATTACCCCATATTGTGTACGAAATTCTTTTCCACGGATTCTCTAACTCATTTAACACCTCACCGATGAGTAACCCTTCACGAGTTATAAATACGTTGTTTTCATTTAATTTTTGACCAGTATATTGCCTTCCTTCTAACAGCTCCGTCGCAAAACCGTGGCCGATCAAGTTATATAGTAATTTCTTTACGTCTACGCCCCGAAGTTCTTCTCTTGAAATACTAAAGTCCTCAAGCTTGCTATGGTTTGATTTTGGATCAAAGTGAGTGGGATTTATGGCTGACCCGAGGTGTTTATGTCCGGTATATGTCCAGGCCAATACTTTTTTCTCTAGCGGCCACAACGGAGGCAGGCCTCTTTTGGTGTCCATACCCCTTGACTGATTATCAAGGCTACAAATTTTTTGGTAGAGTTCTACCTTTTTAAAGAATGTTACGCCTAATGGTGCTTCCATGTTAGGGCGATTATACACCGGAAAACGCAACAATTTAACGAAAACGGTTTTCGCTGTATGATAAGCCCTGTTATGTACATGCTAGATAAGGAAATCGCACTAAAAGTTGCTGATATTGTCAGTCGCAAATATTATGAAGAAATGCTCGCCTTCTACAAGGAGGCCTTAGTGCTTAGCCGTAGCCATGCTGTCCGGAGGGATGCCAAAAAACTTCTTGGACTTCAGTTGGACCTTGCAAAGGCAGAAACAAATTTATGGAAGGTTTTAAGAGAAGGGCGCGCAAAAGCGAAAGAATTGCACTCCAAAGCCAGTCTTACACCTCAGGATCAAACAGATCTAGAAGGTACAGAAAGACATATTTTTATTCATGAACAACTAATACGAATATCACGAACTATATGCGACGGTATTGCATGGCGTTGTCTGAAGTATAACCGTACTTTTATCAACTCTGCCGCTCGCGGATTCGCTGCCGGAGATATAGACATAACTAACAGAGATTTACAAAGCGAATTTGAATGGGCTTATAGAATTATGGAGCGGCGTGGGGGAATTGTTATTATTAACGACCTTACCCACTTTCTCCGCGTCGGAGATTTGACAGAAATTTATGATGATTCAGTTTTCATACATGAGATCAAAAAATACGGCAAAGAAGTCAAAAATATGTTCACCCAGAAGCCGGAAGAGGGAAAGGAATTGAGCCAACAGGTGAAACGATTACTTGAGCTTCAGCGCATTGGACTATTAAACGAGGCAATAATAGATGGTCAGCCCGTCAAAACAAAGCATATCAATGTACGTTTGACTTCAAATATCGGAAAAGTGAAGCATTTAATACGGCGGTCCGAACAAGACTTGATAGCTTCTGGCGATATTGAGTCGTTCATAACAGTTGAGGTTACCAATTTTGAAGCGATAGGCAGGGAACGTCATGTTGATTTGGAACAGTTAAAATCACTAACCACACCGAAATCGCAGGGCTTTACACTTGTACACAGCAACTGGGATTCCTATTTCTCAGATGAACGCGGCAACTTTTTACGCGGTATGCCCCCTTACTCAGTTTTTCCTTTTGACAACAGAGACTGCATGAAGCTCATGTCTGGGCAACTGCTTCTGAAAACAATTACTGATATTAATGGTTTTAAGAGCGCGCTTCGGCGGCGAGGATGGGAAATAGAAGATGCCACCGAAGCGGACGTAGATAAAGAACTTATCGGTTTTGAAAAGGCAAAAGGCAGCATGTTCACTAAAAAAGTCCCCTTATACGGAAAAACACCAGATGAAGTGGGGTTATTTACGGTCGTCAGAGGTCCTTTCCATCTGCCGATGTCAACAATGATCTATGGCAGACTCACAATGGAATACATGACGTTTGAGAGTCTTTTGCGAATATTAGAAGAAATGTATAGGATTGCCTCTATCAGACAAGCAGCTGAGGCTTATTTCCCTAGATTTGTGAATGAAGCCTTGCTCTGGAACTAATAAAATTATGAAAGACGATACTTCAATGATGAGAGGAAGTAATGAACCACTACAAGTAGATCCAGGTTTTACGCCACTCAAAATATTTGGTCATCAGTTCCAGCAAACAGTGTTACCAATATTTGCGATTGCAGAGGGAGACATTATTCCTTTAGGCACCGGGTTCGTCATATCTCAAGACGGATTCATGATAACGGCAAAACATGTGATTGATGAGGTCTTTGAGGGAAGATTGATGAGACGCGACGGAAGTAGAAGAGTTTATAAAGATGTTCAGTTATACGCGATGTATATAACCAATAGCGAAAATCCTGAGTATCCAGGCTTATTTACCGGGGGACAATGGCCGATTGATAGAGCCTGGTACGTGCCAGAATTGGATATCGCATATTGTTGGCTTAAGCAAGCAGAAATAAACGGTAAGCCATACAAATTTGAAACAAGTTTGTACCTTAGTCCCGGTCTACCTAAAGAAGGTGAAAATATACTTGGATTCGGATATTACAAAAGCAAGGCGTCTTTTACGCATAACAGAGTCCGAGATATGCGCGTGGTTGACTATTCACAACAAACAGCCTTTACATCTGGGAAGGTTGCTGAAGTCTTTCGCCAGTATCGGGACATGCATTTACTAAATTTTCCGTGTTTTCAAACGACCGCACGATTTGACTCTGGAATGAGCGGCGGCCCCGTGTTTAATGGCGCCACTGGCGGCGTTTGTGGCGTTATTTGCGACTCATTTGGCGAAACAGATGAAAAAGGAGAATACACATCATACGCTTCTTCAATTTGGCCATCTTTAGCTATACCACTGGAAGCGCGTATAGAAGGAAGTACAAGTTTAACCAGCATCACTCCCTTAGAATGCATCCAGAAAGGCTATTTTAAAGCCGACGAGTCCTACAGAGAACTGGATTTGGTCAGGAGTGGAGATAAGATAAGCATTCGTATGAAAGAACTAGCGAGAAACGATGTGAGGCCATAATTTGGTAAATAGTTCAATAGTGTACATGCGTATTAGAAATAATACATAAAACCCGTCTCTGCCTTTCCCTGATATCTATTTGCATCGTCAAGAACGATTGCCTTTTCATCTATTCGGAGTGGTTCCCAGTGTGATAGAATGCGATCGGTGAGTAGTTCAAGATAAGTCGCTTGATCTGCACTCACTTGTACTACATTGATCACGTCATCTTCGATTGTTGTCAGCACTACGTACCAAGTCATTTTGAGGTAAACGTGCTTATGAGTGAGCACCAATGAGGTAGGGACTTGTTCGCTCCATCCATTTTGGCCAGGGGATTGCCCGAAGCTTTCTTAGAAATATCGCGGGTCGCTCCGGTATCATAAGGCGAAGCGAATCCTTTTTTGCCAACATCACTTCAACTTTATCGGCTATTGATACATTTTGGCGTTTGCTAAGTTTTTCGACTAATTCATCTGCAAGCTGCTTTCGTTCTTTGCGGGGTTTTTCAGCCATCGCGGCAACTGCTGCGAGACGCAAAGCCCTTTGTTCTTCGCGGGTAAGCTTCGACATATAGACACCACGCTCATGCCTATCCATCAAGTGATATTCCCGCAGGCTCAACGGATTGGGTTTGTCTTGCTCTTTGGATTGATTTATTTCTCCCATAGTATCAGTATACCCTATATCAATAGTACAAAATACTAAACGCGATGAAAACCTCATGTAATAAATCTACCTTCATGCATCCAATACCTTTTTGTCGCTAGGTAATCTTAAATGTTAATTTTTTTATCTGTAAAGCTTTTTTAAGCAATGGTATGGAGCTTTGCCCAATACCATGAAGTGCCAAAATCTCGTTTTCTGAGTACTTTGATAATTGAGTAAGATTAAAAATCTTAGCGTTCAAAAGAGCACGAAGCGCTGGTGCTGAAAGCTTTTCTGGAAAGTCCCAGCTGTTCTTATCGCGATAATACCCACTCCAGCATTTTGGACAGACAGGGCAATCGCTAGCTTTATAAAATGTATGACCCTGACTACACGTTTTTTTAACTTGTTTCATTATTTTTTTTAGTTCTAGCGAAATGAAGAGTCAAGTGTGCCCAGAAGAGGACTCGAACCTCCACGACTTATTTAAGGTCACTAGCTCCTGAAGCTAGCGTGTATACCAGTTTCACCATCTGGGCGTATCAAAAAATTATACCATAGCCTTGTGCTGCAGCGCAGAGGTACAATACGTTTATGTCAAACGATATATCACCATTTCCACCAGAATTTTTATCACGTCTTAAACTCATAGCGGGGGATACGAAGTATGAAACGATTATTAAAGCGCTATCTTCAACGCGCCCCACGACATTACGGGTAAATACCCTAAAAACTTCAGCAAACTCACTCATTGCTACCCTCGGAAAACTCGGTTTTTCATTAGAGCCTGTTTCGTGGTCGAAAGAAGCATTTATTTTAACAAGCGGCACGCTGAGAGCGTTGTCGGAAACCGAACCTTACAAAAAAGGTGAGTTATATGTCCAAAGCTTGTCGAGTATGTTGCCTCCACTTATTCTTACGCCTTTACCTGATGACCGAGTATTGGATATTGCCGCAGCACCAGGAAGTAAAACTACTCAAATGGCGTCAATGATGGAAAATCGAGGGGAAATAGTAGCAAACGACACAAGTCTTGCACGTATTTATCGATTAAAAGCAAACATGGCAACACAGGGCGCTACCATAGCACATGTTTCACGAGACGATGGGAGAGCGATTTGGAAACGATATCCGGAGTATTTTGATAAAGCGCTTGTTGATGTTCCATGTAGCATGGAGGGGCGCTTCAATGCTGCTGAACCCAAATCGTATCAAGATTGGTCAGTAAAAAAAGTAAAAGACTTATCTCGACTGCAACGATGGCTGCTTCGATCAGCAATAAGCGCCACAAAACCCGGAGGTACTATTGTGTACAGCACATGCACCATGAGCCCCGAAGAAAACGAGGATGTTGTCGACTGGATTTTAGAAAAAGAAAACGGTAATGTTGTGCTCGAAGATGCGCATCTCGAGTCACTAACAAGTGACACTCCATTGCCACAATGGGGAAGCCGTACATATTCACTTGATATAAAGAAAACACTAAGAATTTACCCTAGCCTACTCATGGAAGGCTTTTATGTAGCAAAATTCAAAAAGTTAAAAAGCTCACTCCCAAAGATTTTTGACCAATAAATACGGTATAATAATCTCTTAGAAAGAGCAGCATATTGATAAGTGATTATTGCCGAGGTGGTGGAATTGGCAGACACGCGGGCCTTAAGAGCCCGTGAAGCTAAACCCTTCGTGCGGGTTCGACCCCCGCCCTCGGCACACAAGGGATGGATACATATACCCACAATTCACTCATATACTTTCTTCGAGACAAGTCCCCACGCGTGCTTTTGCTTTCAGGAACGCACGGTGATGAATATGAATCGGGAAAACTCCTCGAGCAATTTCTTTATCGACAACATCCAAATTTTCCATCGTTTCTCTATATCCCTCAAATAAGTCCCAGCGCGGTTGAAGCGGGTACTCGAAAAAATAAATATAATCATGATATTAACCGTCAGTTTTTTTCAGACACGACAGACCCTGAGGCGCAAGACGTTATGACGCTTCTTGCACCATATCGATTTACAATTTGCATCGACATTCATGAAGATCCAGATCGCACACTTGGATTTTACCTGTACGACACTGGACTCATGACAGAAGAACAACTATCTACCTATCGAGAGGTGGTACACACAACCGGCGCGAGATTATATACGGGTGTTGATGATGTGGATGACGAAGACCTTAACCTTCATGTCGAAAAAGGATATGTCTCGCTCGGGTTTGAACTTGCCAATCCATCATCGGGTTTTTCTAGTCGCTGGCTGCATGATCAAGGAATTGCAGAGCGTACATTTACATTAGAAATTCCGGGTAAAGGCAGCAGTGAACTCAAAGAAAAACTTCTCCACAGTGTCATTTCATTTTTATTAACAACACACGGCATTATATAAACAATACGGTATGGCAACATCTACACCTATTCCTTTTTTTCAACAGGTCTACAACCTCGTACAAACTGTGCCGCCCGGAAAAGTAACCACCTACGGGGCACTCGCAAAAGCGCTTCATACAAAAGATGCGAGACGAGTAGGTCAAGCGCTTCATGCAAACCCGGATGCAAACAAAACACCTTGTCATCGTGTAGTATTTTCTGATGGGAGACTTGCACCAGGATATGCGTTTGGTGGGCCAAACGAACAATTGCGGCGTCTCCAATTAGAAGGGGTAACACTTACTCAAGAGGGTAAAGTCGATTTATCCGCTCATCTTTACCGATTTCCAGCTTCTATATGAATATTATTCTCGTTATGGTTATCACTGCGGACGGGAAAACCACCAAGTGGACAGAATCCGCAGTACATGATTGGTCATCCCATGAAGATAAAAAGCATTTTCAGTTGCTTAAATCCCGCCATCGACTAATTGTGATGGGAAGAAAAACGTATGAACGCATCAAGAGCGAGATTGTCTTGTCTACCGACACACTTCGCATCGTGATGACCCAACGACCCAGTGATTTTTCTCGGGATGCAGTAGATGGGCAATTAGAATTTACCGATGAGCCAGTAGCGACACTTATAAAACGACTTGAAGCCAAAGGATACGAAACCATGCTCCTTGTTGGTGGAAGCAGACTTAATACAGAATTTTTGAATAATAAATTAATAAACGAATGCTACCTTACCATTGAGCCACGATTTTTTGGCTCGGGTAACAACCTTTTTGCCAACACAAAAGCCAATGTGTCATTGGAGCTTATGGAACTTCGACAGCTTAATCACCAGGGAACACTCATGGTACACTACCGATTGCACTATGATCATTAACACCGTACAAACGGATAAAATCATTGTTGGATCTCACACTATTTACGATGTTCTCGATACTGCACTTCCAAAGATTGCGGAACGATCAATAGTCGTTGTGACATCCAAAATCGTCTCGTTATGTGAAGGTCGCGTGGTAAAGGTAGGGGATGCAGATAAAGACGAACTTATCAAACAAGAAGCCCAACTGTATATCCCCACCGAGATGAGTCCTCTCGGTGTCACACTCACTGTCACTCAAAATCTCTTAGTTCCATCTGCAGGTATCGATGAATCAAATGGGAATGGATACTACATTTTGTGGCCAAAAGACCCACAAGCATCTGCAGTCGCAATCCGGACACATCTATCAAAAAAACATAAACTCACTCATCTCGGTGTGCTTATTACTGATAGCCGCACCACACCTATGCGTTGGGGGACATCTGGCATTGCTCTTTCATATAGCGGATTTGCTGGCATCAATGATTTTATCGGTCAGCCGGACTTATTCGGAAGAAAAATGGAAATGACTATGGTAAATGTAGCAGATGGATTAGCTGCAGCTGCAGTGCTTGCGATGGGTGAAACAAACGAGCAAACTCCTCTTGCCATTATCACGAACGCTGAATTTATTCATTTTGATAAACATAAACCCACACCGAAGGAACTAGAGACATGGCAAATCCCCATGAATATAGATTTGTATGGCCCGCTGCTTTCGCGCGGACCATGGCAAAAGGGAGGAAAAAATAAATAGTCGGGGCGGAGAGACTCGAACTCTCGACCTCGCGCTCCCAAAGCGCGCACTCTACCAACTGAGCCACGCCCCGATTATCTACCTATTTTAGCAGAATGCAGTACAATAATCCTATGAGCGACTCACTTCAACCAATTCTTGCCCACAAAAAAGCAGTAGACGACTATCTCGTGAGCTTCCTGAACGACAAAAAAAAGAAACTTACCCAGATTAACGCGTGGGGAGGAGATGTTATTGATAGGCTCATCCCATTTGTCACTTCAGGAAAAACGACCCGAGGGAGTTTAACGGTCTACATTTACTCGTTATTTGAAAAAAATCTGACCCCCGAAATTTATCGGGTAGCAGCAGCGCTCGAACTATTTCATTCAGGATTTCTCATCCATGATGACGTCATGGATCAAGACAGATTACGCCGCGGCAGGGCCAGTTTGTGGGAGCAGTACCGGCTCACTTCAGACGACACACATATCGGCATGAGTCAGGCGATAAATGCGGGTGATCTATGTTTTTTTATGGCACAGGAACTGCTGACAGATGCAAGTACGCTTTCGTTGGTGGTAAAAGAATTACAACCAGTTATTATCGCTCAAATGCAGGACGTCATGAGTGGCAAAGGCAAATCGATGTCAAAAGATGAAGTATTGTCTCTCTACCGATACAAAACGGCTCGTTATACGTTTTCGCTTTCTATGACAGTTGGCGCAACACTTGCTGGAGCAACCCAAAACAATGTCTCGTTGCTTGAGCGACTAGGCGAATCAATGGGACTGCTTTATCAAATCCGAGATGATGAACTGAGTGTCGAGGGAGACACTTCCATCACTGGAAAACCGACTGGCAGTGATGAAAAAAATACGAAACAAACACTGGCGATACTTTTGCATAGCGATGAACTCAATGATTTCAAAGTATCACTTTTGGAACATTGTGATGATGAAATTAGTAAACTCCCTATAGATCCTTCAGGAAAACAACAACTTACTGCACTTGTTCGCTTTTGCTTAACAAGAGATAAATAATTATATGAAACGAATAAGTATTATTGTATTTGCTATCTTTATCATCGGTTTACTGTGGTACTACCGTACTCACCCATTAGTGTCAAAAGTTCGCATACGCGGCACAATTATCAAAGTAGAAGTAGCTGCCACAGAAGCCCAAAAACAAAAAGGACTAGGAAATCGCACGCATTTGCCGCAGGATAGTGGCATGCTTTTTCCTTACGATCACAAAGAACAATACAATTTCTGGATGAAAGCAATGCAATTTCCTCTCGACTTTATTTGGATTGACGACAAAACAGTAGCTGATATTACCCGAAATGTACCACCTAAACAAGGAAATACGATACCTATCGTCACCCCTGCAGTACCAGTCGATACTGTTCTTGAAGTAAATGCAGGTGTCGTTGATCAATTAGGTATACAAATAGGTGACACAGTCGAATTCCTCGACCGCTAGAAGTTTACGACAGGAATATAAACAGGATATAATATGCCCTGTGAGGATAGAAGACGTACGCAAACTCTCTGAAATAGTTGAATTTCGATTTCAATCAGCGAGAAAATGTGTATAATCCGTCACGACCGTGCCCATATAAACTGAATAGGTCGTGACACTATAAAGGGAAGATCGTTGGAAAGAGACCGCTAGGCCTCGTTCCAGAACGCGGGTGTAGCTCAATGGTAGAGCGCCAGTTTTCCAAACTGGTGACGAGGGTTCGATTCCCTTCATCCGCTCCAAAATAGTAGCACCAATGCAATGATCAGGTCTTTTGTATGCAAGAACCAACCGATACGCACGAACACGCGACCAGCGAGCACGCTCCCGAACCTGCTTCAATAGGCAGCGATACTCATCCGCTTTCTCCTGAGATAGCACACATGCTTTCCTCATACACAGAAGGAATTCAATCTGCGAGAAAACCACTTACCCCTATACATGTCGATGAAATTGCCTCGCACATTGCCAAATTTTACGAACAAGTCCGCAAGGTTATTGACTGGAAAGAAGACAATGTTTTGCGCCGCAGCGCTATCGAACGAGCACTGAAGCGCATACTTTTCCCGAAACTATCGGGCGTTACCCTTAAGCAGGATATCGATACCTATCGCGTGGCGTATTCGGTAACCGCTGATCTTATCCGAGGCGGCCATCTACAAAATGATGAGATACCAGAGGAACAAGTCCTACTCGTCGAGACTGCGCTAAAAAAAGCGCTTCACATCTTAAAACACGCCAAATTTCCGACAAACGAACTGCTTCCTCTCAAACGCAAAATAAATTTTACGTACTTTATCATCGAGCTTGCCGCTGTTGATATCGAAGAAATACTTACAAACCCAGTCAAAGAACGAGTTCTCCTCGAGACCATGACCCAAACGCTGACAAGCCGTATACGAATACGTCCCGAGGGGAGCATGACGGATGATGAGAAAAAAACCCACGTCTATATTGCGGTTAGCCGCACATTGTTCGATCTCGATGACAGCTTTATTCTCGCGCAACTATTAAAATTCAGTTACAAAGAATGGTTTGCACCTCCGCCAGAGTTATTAGACAAATTAGCTTCCGACATACCGGCCATCTGGTCGGAAAAAGATAAAGTATTGGAGCATGCCATCAGCCGACAGCTTTATACTATCTGCGAACGCATCGATACCGTATACATGCTTATCGGGGATATCCTCGAAAAATACAAAGAAACACCCGCCAAAGTACCGGCAATTTTTGCAGATAAAATTAAACTCGGGGAAGAATTGGGGCTTGCGTATGATAAGCGTTTTATTTCACTAAAAAGCCGCCTATTTCGCCTCGCTGTCTTTTCCACATTGTCAGTATTTTTGTCGAACTGGGTAACGTTTTATATAGTCGAAGTACCGTTGGCATCCATATTTTCTGAGGGGTTTAATATTTTCACCGCCATTATCGACTTTATCGTCCCCACCGCGGTCATGTTTGCGCTCGTTTCTATCATCCGACCGCCTCCAGCAGAAAACAGACAGCAAGTACTTACCGCTGTTTATCAGTATGTATATGATGACGAAAAGAAAAAGCTGTATGACGTTTATATAAAGAAACGAAAAAATTCGATGTTTATGCTTGTTGTCGGCATCTTGTACCTCATTATGATGTTTGGTGTACTTGGCGGCGTTGGCTATGTGTTTTATATCGCAAAGCTTCCGCTTTCGTCTGTCGTATTTGACACGCTTACTATTGCGCTGACATTTTTTGCCGCGGTCGGTATACGCAACAAATCCAAAGAGCTTTCTGTCGATGACAAAACTCCGGTATGGGAATTTTTGCTTGATATGCTTTCTGTTCCTATTGCGCGGATAGGAAGCTTTCTTGCCGCCAAATGGAAAGAATACAATATTATCGCCATCGTGTTTACGTTCCTTGTAGAAACTCCGATGGTAGTCGTTTTCGATTTTATCGAAAACTGGAGTCAATACATCAAAGAGCGCCGCGCAGAACTACACTAAGATAGCTCGCTTCTCACTAGCCATAAAACACTATATAATAGGGATTACTTGCTAGGAAGACCACTGTGCAAGCCAGACGATCTTCGTAGAGTGGTCAAATCCATTGCAAGCGTGCGTGTGCGAGTGAATAGCTCGCAACACACAACAGGGAAAATCGTTGGGGAAAAACCGCTAGGTTTTGCCCCATAATTAGCCCCTATAGCTCAATGGATAGAGCAGATCACTTCTAATGATCCGATGAAGGTTCGATTCCTTCTGGGGGTACATGTGGCAGTTATTCATTTTTCTTGTCGCACTTCTTTGTGTGCCATTACCGATATTTGCAAAATACGATCCATTGTCGGTTCCAAATAACAAATATGGCATCCACATCGTTGAACCAAACGATATCGCTGATGCAGCGAGGCTAGTCAACAGCACCGGAGGGGATTGGGGATATGTCACTCTCGTAATGCAGGAAGATGATCGAGATCATGATAAATGGCAGCGGGTATTTAACCAAATGCGCTCATTGCATCTTCTCCCGATTGTCCGCATCGCCACACACATCCAGGGAGACTCCTGGGCAAAACCTTATGCAGATTCTGCCAAAGACTGGGCACGATTTCTAAATTCATTAAATTGGCCTGCAGAAAATCGGTATGTCGTCATATTTAATGAACCAAACCACGCAAACGAGTGGGGAAAAACACTCGACCCTGAAGACTATGCCAGAGTGCTCAAGGATCACGCACAAACGCTCAAAAATACGTCTGAAGATTTTTTTATCTTGCCTGCAGGTCTTGATGTATCTGCAGCTTCTGACGGTCGCTCACTAGACGCGGCGACATATCTATCTCGCATGTTACGAGCAGAACCTTCGCTTTTCGATTATCTGGATGGATGGACATCACACTCCTATCCCAATCCTGCATTTTCGGGTAATCCTTTTGCTACAGGCAGAGGAACACTCCGATCATTTCAATGGGAAATGCAATACCTTGAACAACTTGGGCTTACCAAAAAACTTCCGGTATTTATCACCGAAACTGGCTGGGTGCATAGTGAGGGAGTCACACATAATTCGAGTTTGCTATCCTCTGAACAAGTAGGTAACCATATTACTACTGCTGCATCTATAGCATGGCAAGATCCTTCTATCGTGGCAATCACCCCATTTGTTATGAACTATCAAGGGTTACCGTTCGATCATTTTTCCTGGCGAAAACTCGGGAGCAACGACTTTTATCCGCACTTTACGGTATATCAGAATATCGCAAAAACTGCGGGAACACCGAAACAACGAGAAAAATACACACTCAACAACAAAATTATCCCGGAATCTCTTGTCGCGGGATCGACATACGTGTTGTCGGCACTCCTTAAAAACGAAGGACAGGGCATATATTCCCAACAAGATAATCGCTATGTTGTAGAACTCATGACTGAACCCAAATTTTTGATGGTCTATGACCCATTACCCGTCATGGAACCATCGCAGTATGGCACGCTCACACTCCACATGGAAACACCCAATGCACCAGGGGCCTATCCATACGTGTTACGAGTGCGTCATGGGACACAAGATACCGTCATTGAAACTGGTTCACTCCAGCTCGTGCCACCCCCATCGATAGACATCAATATTCAATTGGGGTGGAGACCAGATAACAGCGCGCCAAGCGCGACAGTACTTATCTATGACAACCTTACTCTCATTCACAAAGTCCAAGGCGTTTCGTTTACCGAAGGAAAAGCGACAATCAAAGAGCTACGAAATGTCGTACCCGGCAATAAATATCGTGTTGTTGTGTTAGTGCCATACTACTTACCACAACAACACATCACCACATTAAAAGCAGATACCACGACCGTTACTGTGCCGCGATTACTTCCTTTCGACTTTAATCAGGATGGTACACTGACGCTCGGAGACATACCCGCGCTCCTTTCGCTGCAACCAAACTTTATCGCAGCGCTTTTTGTCGGACCATAAAGGAACGATGACTTCCCAATCCTCGATGCAAATCCGCCTCGAATAAGGTACAATATTGTCGTTGGTGGCTGTAGCTCAGCCTGGTTAGAGCGTCTGCCTGTGGAGCAGAATGTCGGCGGTTCGAATCCGCTCAGCCACCCCAGTTGCCCTTGTAGCTTAAAGGATAAAGTGCCTGTCTTCGGAACAGGTGATGGGGGTTCGATTCCCTCCAAGGGCGCTCTATACCGATAGTTTTGTCCCAAAATATGGGCGCATAGCTCAACTGGCAGAGCAACTCCCTCTTAAGGAGTCGGTTGGAGGTTCGATTCCTCCTGCGCTCACAAACAAAATGACCACTTTTAATCTCGAAGAGCATTTGAGAGTCGAACATAAACGCACAGCGTTTTCCGAGTATCTACGGGAAATTGTCTACGGCGGCAATGATGGCATCGTCACCACATTTGCAGTCGTTGCAGGTTTTGCAGGAGCGCAAAAAGACCCCATATCAAGCGCCGTACCAGTTATCTCTGTCCTTTTGTTTGGTCTGGCAAATTTATTTGCAGACGCATTTTCTATGTCTCTCGGAAGTTTTCTCTCACATCGAGCGGATCAAGATATTTATAAATCTGAAAAATCCAAAGAAACACACGAAATAACCCATGACCCCGAAAACGAATTTTTAGAAACTATCGAGATACTCAAGCGAAAAAATTTCTCCCAAAAAGATGCCACCACAATCGCCACCATTTATCGAAGCAATCCGCACTATTGGACTGAATTTATGATGAAAGACGAACTGGAAATGACAGACCCCGAAAAAGAAAATCCGTATTATGTGGCGCTATTTACTTTTTTCTCTTTTATCATTTTTGGTGGCATCCCGCTTTCACCCTACATATTTAACCTCACCACTCATACATTTACATTTTCTGTTGGGTTTACCGCCCTTGCGCTACTACTTCTTGGACTACTCCGCGCGTACATATCGAAGCAAAAGCCACTGCGGGGAGTACTAGAAACACTACTGGTAGGCGGGCTCTCTGCTTCAGTCGCATATATCGTTGGAACTTTTTTTCGAATATAACCCACAAAATCAGCCTATAAAAGTTGACACGTAACGGGGAGCATGTCAGTATAACTATATGGGACGAAAAGTGCTCATTGTTGCTTGTTGGTTTCCATTAACTCTCGCACTTCTCGCAGTAAATTTATCACTGCTGGTATCACTTACGCAAAAGGCAAATGCACGCGAACCCGTCACCCAAGCGCTGCCACTCCGCATCGCTGCATCTTCGTACGGCACAGAACAAGTATTAGGTGCAAGCGTCACTGCAGCAGATGCGAGAGCACTTCTCCTTACCCGTTTTCTCAAAACTCACAATTCACCCCTCACCGAATACGCTGATTACATATTAGATAGGGCAGAGTATTACAACATCGATTACCGGCTTGTACCGGCCATTGCGATGTGTGAAAGCAACGCGGGCAAAAGAATTCCAAGCAAAGACTCGTATAACGCGTGGGGGATAAGCGTGGAAACCGGAGAGACGAGCGGCGCAAAGTTTCCCAACTGGCTCTATGCGATAGACTGGGTATCGAGGTATTTACGTGACAAATACTTCGCCCGCGGGATAACTGATCTTATCGACATCGGTGCAATATACGCACCACCCTCCGTTGCCAACGGCAATTCATGGGCGAATTGTGTTGGGCAGTTCATGGAAGAGATCCAATAATACCCCATAACTAACATATAGTTCTTCTGTGGGGCTCTATATAAGTCTACTTAGATTTTAATGATATCCCATAGGACTTGACAAAATGTTTGTTATAGGCTATACTCTCTGCCAGATCCTAAGGTTTGCTACCTAAACCATAGCTTGCTTTAGGGTTATTAATGGCTACACAAGACTGCCCACTTGTGTACCTGTTAACTAGCCTCAAATTAGCCATACATATCCTCGTATGCCTCTCCCACAATAGAGGCGGCAAAAAAGTCTTCCTTCACCTTGTTTCCCCAGGAATACCTGATCGGGGAGTCAATGTGAGGAAAGAATATGAAAAAACTTTTTGGAAGCATCATCAGTACCATCGTATTTCTTCTGGCTACCATGCCGGTTTCTGCCAACGGGGTACTTGTGTCAGAAGCATCTGCGCACCCTAACTATCCTTTAGAAGATAAGGATGATCGGGTCATCAAACTCAAGGCATATTTAGAAACCCACAACTCTCCGCTTGCGGATTCTGCAAGTCACTTTGTCGCGGAAGCTGACCGTCTTAACATGGACTGGAAGCTTGTCGCAGCTATTGCTGGCGTAGAATCCACATTTGGAAAACATATTCCTGCTAACTCGTATAACGGGTGGGGCTGGGCGATATTTACCGGACAAAGCGATGGTAAACATTTTGCTGACTGGAATGACGGTATTACTACCGTATCCGAAGGATTACGATATAACTACATGGATAAAGGTCTTACCACCTTAGACCAAATCGGTCGTAGGTATGCTGCGTCTCCTACTTGGAGCACAAAAGTGAAATTCTTTCTTCAGAAAATTGAAGACTTTGACCCTACGGGAATAAGCCACCTAGCAGTGACCATCTAAAGCGGGGTATAATACCCACACGAGCCGGGATGGCGAAATTGGTAGACGCGCAGGTTTTAGGAACCTGTGCCGCAAGGCTTGGAGGTTCGATTCCTCTTCCCGGCACCCATTGACCCTTCAGTTTTACGGATGATACGATAAGAATTATGAACCTCGTGCTTGCACTCCTCCTCGCTTTTTTGGCACTTACACAGCCAGGGACAATACAAGCCACCAGTCAACAAGCGTATCAGGATTACCAATTCCAATTTGACCAGTATCGCCAGCGTCACGCTGAATTCCAAATTGCGGTGACCCAATACAAACAGTTTAATTCTCTTGCCAGTCAACAGGATGCATTGGATAAAGCCAAGCTACTACTGGCACAACGGAGTAACGCAGCCAAAACATTTTTTTTGTTTCTCAATGAAAAACTTTCGGAAAATCCGGGGTTTGTGACCAGTGAACTATCTATTTATCGAGCGATTATCACAAATCAAATCGCCTACCTAGATCAAAATATTGTTCTTGCTCCATCTATCGCGTCACTTGATGACGCAGAGCGGGTATCAGAAGAATTTGTCAAAAACTACGAAACCATGCAGGCAGCATATCGACAAACGATCGCGGCTATTGAACTTGGCTACCTCAACTACTTTGCCAAAAAATTTGATGATTTAGCGGTCAACGCACAGGCGCTTATCACAGCGGCCCGATCAGAATCGTCTCCACAAAAACAAGCAGTCCTTGATCGATGGCTACTCGCGTTATCAAATAAACACAGTCTTTACCAACAAAAATCAAATACGATACGAGCTTCGATACCAAAAATCACCGGAGATGTAAGACAACAAGATCGGCTATTTCTACAGTTACAAACTAGCTTTGGTGCCGCCAAACAAGATTTAGTCGAAGCATCGTCATATCTTAAAGAAATTGAAACAGCGCTCAAATACGAATAACCTATGAACACCGAACCAAACCAACCAGAAACACCAACATCAGCGCCACAACCAGCGATGGCTTCGCCAGTGCCGCAACCTGTGACAGAGCCAGCACCGGTTACTCGTGAAGCTCCTCCTCAATCAGCTCCTCCAGTCCCACCAATGCCAAAAAAACCAACGTTAGGGTTCAAAGACCCGAAGATCATCATTGCGGTTGTATTGGGCATAGGTATTTTACTATTTGGATTTCTCTACGTACGAAGCACCATGCAGCCTGCTGAAGCGCCAGTTGCTGAAGTGACACCCACAATTAATCCGACACCAACACCAGCGCTTAACCTATCGGGGATTGCTTCAACCAGCGCGTTTCTCAAATACAGTGAAGATGTTGCGTCCTTTTCCGCAATTCTCAATACATTTAACCTCCAAGACGCCACTCTCGCGCCACCTATACTTGATATAGAAATCGATCTATCCGAATAACTTCCCTTTGCAGCAAGCTTCGGGCTATGATAAACTGCGGTCTATGAAAAGCACAATCCAAACCTCGCCAGATGGCACAATAGAGTTAACCATGACTATCCCCTGGGATGACATCCAGGCAACCTACAAAACAGTGGTCACCGAAACCGCAAGCAAGGCTGAAATTGCTGGATTCCGTAAAGGCAAAGCACCACAACAAATAGTAGAAGAAAATATCGACAAAACCAAAACCTACGAAGAAACTATCCGTCAGCTTGTGCCGAAAGCCTACACACAAGCGGTCGAAGAGCACAAGATTGCGCCTATTATGATGCCACAGGTAGAGCTGAAAGACGCCCAAGAAGGCAAAGACTGGGTAGTCGCTGCACGCACCTGCGAACGGCCAAAAATCACACTCAAGGACTACAAAAAAGCCATTAGTGCACTGAAGGCTGAAAAAGCCCCCAAGATTATCGTCCCAGGGAAAGAACAGGAAGAAGAGGGGAAAGCCAAAGGCCCGACAGTAGACGATGTGCTTGATACACTACTTACCGTCATTGAGGCGCAGTTACCCGAAATATTGCTTGAGCACGAAGTGACCCACCAGCTTTCACAGCTTGTCGATCAAACGAAAAAGCTTGGGCTTACGGTGGAGCAGTATCTGACTTCAACGGGGAAAACAGCGGAATCTATCCGTCAGGACTACAAAGTCATGGCAGCCAAAAACCTGACCTTAGAATTTGGGCTAGAGGCTATCGCAGATCAGGAAAAAGTGACCGTCAATGACGAAGAAATTACGAAGCTTTTGGATACCGCGAAGTCTCCAGAGGAGCGGAAGGCACTTGAGGGGCAGCGCTACTATCTCGCCTCGCTTATCCGCAGGCAAAAGACGCTCGACTCGCTCATGGCGTAAAATTTGCAAATACGCTGCCCTGTAGTATAATGCAGGCGCTATGGTACAACAGGATACCAAAAAGAAGCAGATCCACTACAAAAACGACAACGTGCTCGAAGCACTCGGCTCCGTGCCTACGAGCGTGGGCTCAAATACGGTTGCTGAATTCGGCAAAATAGGCTCGGATATCGTGTCTTCGTTGCTCGGCGGAGCTCCGAGATCAGGGGATTTAGCACCAAATCAGGCGATAGAATTTGGGGAAAAACCACAAGAAACACTCGTTCCGCAGCCTGTTCATGTCGAATCACTCCACAAACCAAACGTCAGTTTGATTGAGATGGAAACCAGACAACAACTTGAAGCAGTCAGAGCGGAGCTTAAAGCGCTTATCGCGTCACTCAAAAATCTCCATCAGGAAGTGGCGACTGCGGTTGCCAAAGAAGATGTCGACCCAGGTATCTATCACCTTAATTTCTACGAACAGCTCCGCACATTTATAAAAGTGCTTCGTCTGCAAGTAGAGGATAGTAGATCATGGCTTGCTTCTTTTGGCGGACGGAAAAAGAAAATGGGGTACTGGGGTATGTACAAAAAACACGGTACAACGTTTGGTCTTTCCAATGAACGCTCACTGGCAACTGCTGCTGGCTAATGGCGTCACCTTCTCTCTTGTCTCATTCCCACGCGCTCTATATAATAATGTAGTTCTGAAAAAATTAATGGGGCGCATAGCTCAGCTGGCTAGATCCGCCAGCTGGCGGAATTCACACCTGCCTGCTATTTTACATAGGACACGTAGCTCAGTGGTAGAGCGCTGCATTCACATTGCAGATGTCGGGGGTTCGAACCCCTCCGTGTCCACAAGCGTTGCAGGCGGGTTACAAAGGAACGGGGTTCGAGCCCCTGTGCGCCCACTCGTTTCTTATTTTTCCAGAAATAGTGTCACACTATTTACGCACGACTTTTCTGATTTGTGAGATAGATTACAGAAATTGTTGACATTTAGTGATATAGCGGAATATAATGCCCTCAAAGGAACTGCCTCCTTTGTATTTATCTACATGAATCGCCTACGCAGGGCTAATAAATTATTTGCGGTGTTTACCAGCATGCTCATGCTGGCTCAATCATTTTTTCCGATTTTCCCACTGATCACTCCACAGGTTTTTGCACAGGAAGTCACACCGACCGAAACACAAGCAGTTAGTGAACAAACACCAGAAGAAACTAATACACAAACAACTGAAACTGCAGACGCGCAAGTCTCACCATCTGAAACGCCAGCACCAACTGAATCGGTAAGCCCAAGTCCAACTCCCACAGACATCACCCCAACGCCAACAGAGGTCAGTCAGCCCACAGAAACTGGGCCACCTTCAGATGAACAAGGTGAAATAGGTGCAGATGGCGCAGCAACCACAACTCCGTCAAATAACAATGACATTACTACTGCCCCAACAGCAGAACCATCTGCCACATTAAAAACTCCAACTGAATTGGTATACGCAGCAGAAGGAGAAAGCTTTAACGATTCAACGGACGAATACTGGAACATTGACCTCGAGAACGGAAGCGCTGAAACCAAAGGAAACGTACAATTAGGTGTTAAGTATGTATTTCCACAGGAAAACAAAGTCTCCGTAACATTTACTGCACTTCCGAAAGATGAAAACCTTCGAACTAGCCTCAAAATTCAAAAAGTAAGAATTAGTGATTTGAGCCTCCCAGATGACGTAAAACCATACGGAGAGTTTGCCTACGATATAACGACCGCCATGACTGACGGTGATTTTGAATATGACGTAACTCTTCCAAAACCAGACAGCTCCGATGCAGAAGTTGTCTATATGGAAGATGCAAATGCGGATATCCAAAAAGTGGATGATAACAAAACAAGCCAAGAAGGTGACAAAGTCAAAGCAAATGACTTGAATCACTTTACTATTTTCATTGTCACATCTTCTGGTAATGGTCCGGTATTAACCACTGCTTCAGTAAACAATCAGACTCAAGTAACCGTTGCTCCAAGTGAAAATATTACTGCAACTATTAAAGTGACAACCTCTGGTAGCAACTCCTCAAATGACTGGCGCTCAACTGACTATAGAATTGATAACGGAAGTTGGGTGTGTATAAACACCCCTGACTATACAAGCGGCATAACGAACCAAGCTGAAAGCTTTTCATTTGCCGCACCAAGCACCCCGGGTACTTATGACATTTCATTTAGAGCATATAATTTGTCCAGCTGCAATGGAGGCGGTTCAGGTAACCCATCAAATCCAGTCACATTGACAGACGCCATTATCGTGCAATCCGTCACTCCTGTCACAAATCCACCTCTCGGACAATCCTGCGGCATTGACATTGGGCTTGCAGTAGACACCTCACTAAGTATCGATAACACCGAACTCAGTACCATGAAAGCTGCCTTAAAAGGCTTCGTCAATACGTTTGTGGGAACACCAACGCAAATGTCTGTCGTTTCATTTAATACCAATGCAACGCTTGAATCTGGTTTTACCAACAACCTAGTTTCATTATCAGAACCAAGTGGTGTTATTGATGATATTAGTGGAAGCAGTGGATACACCAACTGGGAAGATGCACTCCAAGATATACACGCGCTATTTCCCAATAGAAACGACAAGCCAGACCTGATCGTCCTTACTACAGATGGAGATCCGACAGACAGTAGCGCTGGTTCGCCAACAATAACCCAACCAAACAATCATTTGGCGCCGGCAATTACCCAGGCAAACCTTGCGAAAAATGATGGCATCCGCATAGTAACGCTTGGCATTGGCTTGAGTGAAGCCGCAAGTCAAACACGCCTGGAACAAATTTCCAGTGCCGATGCAGTATACAACGCAGCTAACTTTGATGATCTTGAAGATACGCTTACCGATCTTGTAAGCGACCTTTGTGGCGGCACTATTACCGTAAACAAATATATCGGCTCCGTCAGTGAAGAAAACAGAGCAGAAACAGGTTGGACATTTAATATCGCTGGCACGACAAGAGCGACAGATGCAAACGGACAAACCCAACCAGTAGAAGTAACCCCGGGTACATATTCCGTCACTGAAACAGGACTCATCGATGGATACACCTTTGCCTCAGCAAGCTGCACAGGGGCAACCAACAATGGCACACAAAGCGGAAGTGGCGTAACTGGCCTCGTGGTCGGCGCTTCTGATATCGTGTCATGTAACTTCGTGAACAATGAGCCAGTGGCAACTATCGATATTTGTCACGCAACAGGCGCTCACAACAACCCATATATCGTCAACAGTCCATCACGTAGCGGAGATGTAAGCGGACACGATGATCACAATGGGCCAATTTGGTTTCCCGGCATAAATGTCGACTGGGGAGATATTATCCCGCCATTTGACTATGTCGGAGGATCATATCCCGGTCAAAATTGGGATGCGTACGGACAACTTTTCTATCAGAATAACTGCAACAAACCAGCCACCGATATTTCCGTCACCAAGTCTGACTCACCAGATCCAGTAACCAATGGAGGAGTGCTCACTTACACGCTGACTATTCAAAACAACTCTGTCGTACCTGCTGAAGATGTCGTTGTATCTGATACATTACCAGCAGGATTTGCAGTAACGAGTGTCACGCCAAGTGTTGGTAGCTGCTCAGATCAAACCGCCCCATCTATCCAATGTGAATTGGGCAATTTGGCGGCAAATGGATCTGCAACCATCACCATCGTTGGCACGATCACCACCGCGCTTACGACTATCACCAACTCCGTCAGTGTCACGACCGACAGCCCGGAAACGATCACCAATAACAATACAGATACCGAAGACACCACTGTCTTGCACTTTGGCTCTGTCAAAGTAAACAAACTACTCGATAGCGATGGGAACGGATCATTTGAAGCAACCAATCCCGCATCGATTACATGGAGCTTGGATGGTTTGGGTACAAACGCCATGGGGAGCACCGTAAACAATATTACCCTCGGCGCTCACAACGTAAATGAAAATACCGTACCAGACTATCATCTCGTTGGTTGGTTTCCGGGTGGAGTAAATAGCACCCAGTATTCATGTACCAATCTGCCACAGGGCAATACGACACTTCCTGCTGCAATAACGGTCGCTGCAGATCAAACTACCGAAATCACTATCTGTAACGCGCTTGATACTGGTACTGTTACTGTTCGCAAAATACTTGATCGCGATGGCAATGGTACATACGAAGAAACAAATCCTGCTGACTTTACCTGGACACTCGATGATGTTGGCTCATACGCCATGGGGTATTCCAATAACACCGTTTCAGTAGGCGCACATACTATCAATGAAAACAGTCCCGATGAATATCATTTCGTAGGCTGGTTCCCAACTGGTCAACAAGGATGGAGCTGCACCAATTTACCCGAAGGCGCTTCGTATCACCAGTTGCCAATCTCTGTAAATGTTAGCGCAAATAGTTCATCTGACTTCACCATTTGTAATACACGCGATACAGGGTTAATCACGATCGAAAAAATTGTTGTTGGTGGCAACGCCTTACCAAGCGATTGGGATTTCTCTATAAGTAGTGTCGCAGGGACATTTAAAAGCGGAGACAGCGTTACCGTACCTACCGGCAGCTACACTGTTACCGAATCTGGCCCATCTGATTACTCCGCAACTGCTGCAACCGGCATTTGCTCTGGACTTCAGGGAGGAACTGCCACGATGACCGTCACAGAAAACGGTGGCACCTGTACATTTACGAACACCCGCGATACTGGTTCACTCAAAGTGAATAAACGAACAGATGGAAATGGTGATGGTGACTTTAATGATTTTGGTGAAGGAACAAATGGCGAAGATTCGAACGAGTTTACATGGAGCTTAGATGGAGTAGGGACAAACGCAATCGGCTCAACGGTCGCAGGCGTAACAACGGGAAATCATAATGTAGGAGAAAACACTGTTTCGGGTTATCACTTTGTCGGATGGTTCACTGTGGGAAGCACCCAATACAGCTGCACTAACCCTGAAGGAACAACGCTTCCTGTATCAGTTGCAGTCGCCAAAAATGCAACGACAGAAATTACGCTTTGTAACGCACGCGACACCGGAACGATAACAATTATCAAAGACGCACAGCCAAATGGTGGCACAGACTTTAGCTTTGACGTAAGCCGCAGCTTCCCGGGCGGAGACTTCGAACTCGAAGACGATGGGGATGACAACAATGGCGGCACCGAAGAAAGCAAAACCGTTACGGTCGCGACCGGACAATATTGGGTAGAAGAAGACGGTGAAACCGGTTGGAAACTCACCTCTATCGTTTGTAACGATCAAAATAGCACTGTTGATATCGAAACAGGCAGAGCCACCATCAATGTCGAAGCAGGAGAGGCGATCACCTGTACATTTACGAACCAAAGACTCGGCACGTTGATTATCAAAAAAGACGCCACACCAAATTCAGATGAAAACTTCAGATTTACCCGCTCATTTGGAGGAAGTTTTGAACTCGAAGACGATGGTAATGATAACAATGGTGGCACAGATGAAACGCGCACCTTTGAAAACCTCACTCCTGGCTCATACACCATCACAGAAGACCAGGAGACTGGATGGGTGCTTTCTGACATTGTCTGCTCTGACCAAACTGTACCAAATGTGCAGGGTCGCTCAGTGACTGTTGAGATTGGTTACAACGAAACGGTCACCTGTACATTCAAAAACACCGAACTTGGCAAAATTCAGGGATACAAATTTAATGACACCAATGGCAATGGTGACCGCGACTCAGGCGAAGCATACCTCAACGACTGGGCTATATTTATTGATGCCAACACCAACGGAGCATACGATGATGGAGAAGTTACTACCACCACATCCGGTCAATTCTGGTTCTTCGGGTGGCATGACGAAGGAGAATACGAATTTGATAATCTGTTGCCGGGTACGTACAGCGTGTGTGAGGTGCCACAGGACAATTGGACAAACTCCACACCGCTTTGCCAATCAACCACACTTACTGCAGGAGATACAGACGAGCTATACTTTGGCAACCACGAGCCACTCACGCTTCGTGCGTACAAAATTGTCTGCGAAAATGAATCTGATCTTCCAAACTGGGGAGATAATGATGCGCCAAATATAACAGCCACCACTGCACAAAATTTTGTCGACAACAGCGAAGGTGCATGTCGGTTTGAAGAAGGATGGGATTTCCAATGGGGCTATGATGGAGAAGTCGTAAAGTATGGCAACGGTGATCAACTGGGTGCAGCGCCTGATCCATGGCAGACACTGGGAACAACCAATGCGTCAGGGTACACAGAAACAACGCTGACAAGCATCGAGACAGATGACGATCTATGGGTGCGCGAAGTATTACGCGAAAACTATGTACCATATAGCTATCCACCTGCACCTCCTGCTGGAGACGCATATTCTGCAGAAATCTACTGCCATAAGGATGGACAAAATTACGACAATTTTGACCGCGTAGATGATGTACGCTTTGGAGAAACCTACTACTGCGTAGCATTCAATGCATTAAACACAGGGGATGTCATCGTCACGAAATACAATGACGACAATGGAAATGGTACTCGAGACCAGGGCGAAGAAACCCTTTCGGGATGGGACATGAACGTGCAATCAGTGGGAGATGACACCTATGACACCACGCAAACTACAGGGCAAGACGGTACTACTACATTTACCGATGTGACAGTTGGCGACTATGAACTCACAGAAACGCTGAAAGATGGCTGGAGACAAACAGAGTTAAGCTGTAGCGACTCACTACGAATAGAGCGCTTTGCCGATGATTCTGCGGATGACGTAAATGAAAAAGAAGATGGTACATTTACCCTAAACGGTGGTCAGACAGTATATTGTACTGTTGGAAATCAATTTGTAAATCCTGATCTCACCATCACGAAATCCAACGATACCGCAGGTAACGATCGTTCACCGGGCGGATCTGTCACGTTCACCATTACTGTAACTGCTACAGACAGCGCAGTATTAGGAGTACAAGTAAAAGACTTGCCAGCGGGCGGATTTACCTATCGACCTGGTTCATGGACTGCAGTTTCCAATGCTCGAGGCGACTTGAAGTCACTGCT
This sequence comes from Candidatus Gottesmanbacteria bacterium UBA5942, assembly GCA_002430725.1. Classification (GTDB taxonomy): domain Bacteria; phylum Patescibacteriota; class Microgenomatia; order UBA10105; family UBA927; genus UBA927. Next base: position 80,388 of record DJCU01000040.1, on the reverse strand, counting down.
GGTCACCACTGAACCTACCTACGCTTCTCCAGGTACATGGAACTTGGGAGACATGCAGGAAGGTGAAATCGTCACGCTTACTTATATTGCTGATATCAGCAACGATGAACAACCAGGGCTTTACCGAGACCTCGCATGGGCGCAAGGAACTGATCTTTTGGCAAATCAAGTAATAGCCAATGACACCGATAGTCCACAATATTTCGTAGGCACCGAAGTAAATGTCGTCAAAAATGACCAATCAGGGGCGTCTGTCAATGTAAAACAGGAAGTATTAGGTGCAGTCTTAGGTGCGAGCACCGAACTTCCTGCAACCGGAGCAAACAGCATCTGGCTTACAATAGCCGCAGTATTTATGTCTTTGGGAACTATCACAGCGCTTGCCGGTGTGGTATTACGGAGGAAATATGCTTAATACGATAACGAAAATAACGAAAATGACGATAGTCGCGCTCGCAGCCTCTCTTTTTGCGCTTTCATTCGGTTCGACAGCACACGCTGCGGCTAGCGATGTAAGTGTCAAAGTTGAAAAGCCCAAAAGCCCGACTCGGATAAATAACTTTAACCTAAACTTCGTAGCACTCGATATTCAGGGGCGCGGGATTACCGCCAAATGTTATAAAAAATCACCGAGTGACGGTGCATTTACACAATTTGGTGCTGACATCGCACTATCTTCTGGTGGTAATACCGCAAATTGCGCGGTTACTTCCAGTATATTGGGAGACAATGGTACGTACCAATTTTATGTCACTGCAACTGCAGGCGAAGATACCGCCACCAGTGAGACCGTCAGCGTCACCTACGATACCAATGGGCCTGGCGATCCGCGAGACTACAGCAAAACAAGAACCAACAGCTGTGAATACACCATTCACTTCAAAACTGCCGATGACGCAGGCATGACGGTAAAAGTAGAAGTGTATCGCTCGGAAAACACGAGCTTTTCAGCAGACGATGGATCACGCGTGCTTACCGTCAATGCAGGTTCAAATGAAACACATGATGCTACCAACACCGTCCCTGACTGCAACAAGAACTACTACTATGCGATCCGCTCGTTCGATGCGGCAGGAAACGGTTCAGGCATCGTAGGTGATAGCGAAGTCACAATCACCAATGCGACCACCACAACGACCACCACAAGCCAGCAAACTGCTGGAGCTATTCCCGTAAATCAGGGCGGAAGTGTATTGGGTCAGACTGCCTCAACAGGCGCTATGGGAGCAACGGGCACAAGCGGCGACACATTGGGAGAAACCAGTCCGAGCGCCGAAGTTGTCGATATGGGTAAAACCGATGATGCGAAAAAAGCTATGGCTCGAAACCTAATGCTTGGCGGTGGTATACTGCTTCTGGGAGCAATCCTGTATGCCAACTGGAAAAAGAAACAAACCCAAGCGCAATAAAATCCACACAAAGAAACACGCCTCAAAAAATTCTACGTTTTTGCGCGTCTCTAACACGCTGATACATATCGGACTGTGGAGTATTGCGACTGCATTATTTATCATAGGTATGACGCTGTGGCCAGCGATACAACTTGAAATTGGCTACAATGCCAAAAAAATTACTGCACCAAAATCACTGGAGATTCCCCAAGAGCCAATCGACAAAGAATTTGGCATTATCATACCCAAAATAAACGCCAACGCTAAAATAATTCCGAGTGTCGACCCTTTTAATAGCGTAGAGTATCAAAACGCACTCACCCGAGGAGTTGCACACGCGAAAGGCAGTGCGTTTCCGGGGGAGGGGAGAAATACATTTCTTTTTTCCCACTCTTCCGTCAATTTTTTTGAAGCTTTACGCTACAACTCAGTATTTTATCTGCTCTCAAAAATGGAACGGGGAGATCCTATCGATATCTACTACCGAAACATCCGCTACACCTACAACGTGGCAGAGGTTCGCACTGTGGCGCCTTCTGCAGTAGAATATTTGTTTACTGTACCAAAAATAGAAACACTGACGCTTATGACCTGTTGGCCTCCGGGCACCACATACAAGCGACTCATCGTCATCGCGGAGCGATTATAAATGGGCATACTTTTTCTCATTATCCAACTTGTTATGGCAGGATTTTTCCTGTTTCTTTGTCTTGCATTTGTGACAGGCGGCCCGTTTGTCCCTTCCTCTAACTCGTCTGTTAGTGCGATGGTAAAACTTGCTAACATTCGCGCGGGTCAAACAGTCTATGACGTAGGAAGCGGTGACGGACGTGTGCTTTTGGCTGCTGCTCGATTTGGGGCAAAAGCTATGGGAATAGAGATTAACCCATACTTAGTCTGGTATACCCGATTTCGTGCCTTGTGGACACCCTACAAGGGCAAGGTTACCGTACTTTGGCAAAACCTCTGGACGACCGACTTATCCGATGCCGATGTCGTATTTGTATATCTTATCCCATGGAAAATGACAGATCTTGCGGCAAAACTCAAAAGGGAACTCAAACCCGGCTCGCTGGTGATTTCCAATAGCTTTATTTTCCCAGGCTGGAAAGTAGTCAGAAAAGATACCGAGCACCACGTCTACGCCTTCACCATCTAAGTTTAGCGTATATTCTTTTTTTAAGAAATGTAATTCTTCTCTTTCATTACCCTGATTGGCAGGAGTATACTCATGGCTATGATTCACGATATTGTGCGAGTAACAAAACTTACCAAACGATTTGGCAACTTTCCCGCGGTACATGGTATATCGTTTTCCGTTCGGGAAGGGGAGATCGTGGGATTGTTAGGTCCAAATGGCGCGGGCAAAACAACAACGCTATCGATGATGTTAGGAGTCATTGCACCTTCTTCGGGAGACATACGTATATTCGGAAAAAATTTTGCGACCCACCGAGAAGAAATACTCAAAGACATGAACTATTCATCTGCTTATGTGAAATCACCATGGCGTATGACGGTGTGGGAACATGTTTACGTGTTTGCACTGATGTATGAGGTAGTAAATCCGCGGCAAAAAACAGACGAAATGCTTTCGACATTTCACCTTACTGATCTCAAAAATACGTTGGGCGGCGATCTGTCATCGGGCAATATCGCGCGCCTTAACCTTGCTAAGGCATTTGTTAATCAACCCAAGCTTGTGCTTCTGGATGAACCCACAAGCTCGGTAGATCCGGATATCGCTGATCGCATCCGCCAGTTTATAAAACTCTCCCGAGAGAAATATCAAACAACGATACTGCTTACCTCCCACAACATGGCAGAGATAGAAGAACTTTGTGACCGCGTCATTTTTATGGATCACGGGAAAATTGTCGCGGTAGATACACCCGAAGGGTTAGCGAAAAAAATAAAAAAGACTCGCGTTCGACTGATGATGCGTGATGGGCAAAAACGAACAGTAGAGTATTGCACCAATCATCACCTCACGTGTCAAACAAACGAACGTTATGTCACCATCGACATTAACGAACAGCAAGTCGCGTCACTACTCACCGATTTATCCAAAATCGGAGCAGACTATACACAGATTTCCATTGACAAACCGACACTTGAAGATTTCTTTATCGGAAAGGCACGCCATGAAACTGCTTAATTTTAATAGAGTGTATGCATTGGTGCTTCGACACCTTCTCACCTGGCCACGAAGTTTGGAGCGAATTGCTGATTCGTTTTGGTGGCCAACCATGAACTTGTTCATCTGGGGATTGGTCAATGTATATCTTCAGAAAGAAACGGGGACAACCACATTTTTTGTGCAGTTATTTTTAGGCGGACTTCTCATGTGGACACTGGTCGCCCGATCACAGGAAGAAATGGGGTTATTATTTTTGCAGGAAGCATGGGACAGAAACCTTCTCAACATGTTTTCATCACCCATTACTATCTGGGAATTTAGTATGGCGACCATCGTGCTTGCGACAGCCAAACTTTTCGTGACGTTCGTATGGTTATTTATACTTTCGAGCGTATTGTTTGCATTTAATATATTTTCGTTAGGCTGGGTACTTGCGCCATACGCGCTTATGCTGATGATTTCGGGATGGAGTCTTGGGTTTTTTATTAACGGACTTATCTTGCAATACGGGTATCGAGTACAGGTATTTGCATGGACACTCACGATGATTATTTTGCCATTTTCAAGCGTCTACTACCCTGTAAGTGCACTTCCCACATGGATGCAGTATGTGGCACGCGCATTACCAACAAGCTATATTTTTGAGGGGATGCGACAAGTATTTATGACCCAACGCGTAGATATTGTGGGACTTTTTATCGCCATCTTCCTCAATGTCGTCTATATATTGCTGGGCATGTGGTTTTTTGCATGGAGTTATCGGCGAGCACAACAAAGCGGCATGATTATGAAATTCAGCTAAACCGCTTGACATTGCCCTAAAACCGCATACAATAAACATACTTCTCGTTTACATGAGATCTCACCAACCTCAAAGAGAAGCGCTGCATCAGCGTAAAGATGTCAAATTAAGATCACCGTAACGTCAGATGGAACCGCCCCAGTCATGGAGCTCTGACGAGAGGGTGATTTTTTGTGTAATAAGGGAGGATTACCTATGCAAAACAATAACGATAACTTATCAAATCTCCGCCACTCCTGCGCGCATCTACTCGCTGCCGCGGTCATGGAGCTTTGGCCACATGCGAAACGGACAATTGGCCCCGCTATCGAGGACGGATTTTATTACGACTTTGATTTCGGTGACACAAAAATATCGGAGGACGATTTTCCACAAATTGAAGAGAAAATGAAAACATTGGTCAAAGAGTGGAAGGAATTCCGGAGAAAAGAAGTATCAAAGGAGGAGGCGTTGTCTCATAATCAAGGAAACGAATACAAAAAAGAACTTATAGAGGAATTTAGCGAAGATGGTCAACATCTCACGATCTATACATCAGGCAACTATACCGATTTGTGCCGGGGAGGACATTGTCCCCATCCAAATAATGATCTCAAGCATTTCAAGCTGCTCTCAGTGGCAGGTGCGTATTGGCGCGGCAACGAAAAAAATAAAATGCTTACCCGTATTTATGGCACATGTTTTCCAACCAAGAAGGCGCTCGATGACTATATTGTCCAACAGGAAGAAGCCAAAAAACGCGATCACCGAAAGCTTGGCGCAGAACTTGATCTGTTTACATTTTCCGATCTTGTCGGCAAAGGTTTACCCCTCTGGACACCAAAAGGGACAACCGTACGAAGAGAACTTGAGCGATTTGTCGTAGAAGAAGAGCTAAAGCGTGGATATCTCCATGTCATGACACCAGATCTGGCTCGTCTTGACCTCTACCGTACCAGCGGTCATTACCCATACTACAAAGATACGATGTACGCTCCTATCGCTATCGATGAGGATGAGTTTATGCTGCGGCCTATGACGTGTCCGCATCATTTTGAACTCTATAAATCCAAACCACGAAGCTACAAGGAGCTTCCTATGCGTCTTGCGGAACTTGCCAAGCTCTACCGCTATGAAAAATCCGGAGAGCTTTCGGGTCTTATGCGGGTTCGAAGTTTTTGTCTTGCTGATGCACATATTATCGCGACTCCTGCGCAAGCCAGACAAGAAATTAATGGCGTACTCGACCTTATCGACTTTGCTTCATCTGCCTTTGGCTTACAAGCGGGGAAAGATTACCGATATCGACTTTCTCTCGGTGATCGAGCCAACGAAAAGAAATATTTCAAAGACGATGCAGCATGGGACAATGCTGAAGCGGTACTTCGGGAAGTATTAACAAATCGAAATGCTGCCTTTTTTGAAGCAGCTGATGAAGCCGCATTTTATGGGCCAAAAATAGATGTCCAGATAAAAAATATTCATGGCAAAGAAGAAACAGCGTTTACAGTTCAGTATGACTTCGTTATGCCAAAGCGCTTTTCCCTAACGTACACCAACGAGCAGGGAGAGGCAGCGGAGCCGATTGTTATCCACCGGTCATCTATCGGGGCAATTGAGCGCACCATGGCATTTTTGATCGAAAAATATGGTGGCGCTTTTCCACTGTGGCTTGCGCCAGTACAGGTGGTTGTTGTTCCTATTGCAGAGCGTCACAATGAAGCAGCCGAAACCATTGTCCAAAAACTTAAAAAGGCTGGTATCCGGGCTGAAGCAGATACCCGCTCACAGCCGATGCAGGCTAAAGTAAGAGATCATACGTTGCAAAAAGTGCCATACTTAGCTATAATCGGGGATACCGAAATAAACAGTAATACGGTGAGCTTACGTAGCCGACACGGGGAAAATCTCAAGGATATACACCTTGACGACTTCCTCGCAAGGCTAGCAAAAGAGATTGAGACCAAAGCCAACCCATAAGTTTTACAAGATCAACTACCAAATCCTCAGCCCGGAAATCAGGCTGTTGGATGAAAAAGGGGTACAGATCGGCATAGTCTCCAAACTCGAGGCTTTACAAAAAGCCAAAGAATTTGGGGTCGATGTAGTAGAGATTGCGCCAAATGCGAAACCGCCTGTCGCTAAACTAATTGATTACAAAAAGTTTAAGTACCAGGAGGCGAGAAAAGAGCGCGAATCGAAAAAGAATGTAAAAAATGTGGGGGTCAAAGAAGTTAGATTGCGTCCATTTATCGAGCAACATGACTTTGACACCTGGCTCAAACGGGCGACTGAGTTTATTGAAAAGGGAAATCAGGTTAAAATAAATGTACTTTTTAAGGGTCGAGAACTTGGAAGAAAGCAATTTGGGTACGAGGTATTAAATCGCTTCGTACACGCATTAGAAGGGGTAAAAATTGTTCGCGAACCGAGGATGGAAGGACGAGTACTTGCCGCTATGGTAGTACCGAACAAAAAAGGCGAAGGAAAAGAAGAGGGAGAAGGAACGAATTAATTGTTAATAATTAATTATTGATAGTTGATAGTTAATTGTTAATAATGAATAGTTAACTCATATGGCAAAAGTTAAAACACGAAAAGTAGCAGCAAAGCGATTCAAAGTAACCGGTACTGGGAAACTAGTCCATCGGGTACAGGGAGCGAGACACCTTCGCCGCAAAAAAGGCAAACGGCAGCAGCGGCGCCAGGATCGCCAAGTCGAATTGAAAAAAGCTATGGTAAAACACGTAAAAGCATACCTAAGAAAGTCATAAAAGGGGGAATATATGAGAGTAAAACGAGGCACAACCAGCAAAGCAAAGCATAATAAAATTTTCCGAGCCAACAAAGGCTATCGGATGACCAAAAGAAAGCTCATCAAAGTAGCAACTGAAGCATATCTTCATGCAGGTGAGTATGCATTTGCTGGTCGTAAAAACAGAAAGCGAGATTTTCGTGAACTGTGGATTACCAGAATTTCGGAAGCTAGTAAACTACGCAATCTTTCTTACAGCTCACTTGTTCATAAGCTAAAAGAGGCGCACATCGAACTCGATCGGAAAACGCTCGCCAATTTGGTGGTCGATGATCCAGATGTATTTGATGCGATCTTAAACGAAGTGAAATCGGTTAACTAATTTTTCTCTACTATGATTAACACATTATTCTTTGCGTTCTTTACCTCGCTACAGCGGGGTTCTTTGGGCGCGTAAGAAAAAAGAAAAATAACCCAAGGATCCCGCGAAAGCGGGATTTTTTGTGCTCTGAAATGAGTTAAGGCACTTCCTAGCGCAATAATACCCGCCTAAGCGGATATATATTGCAGAAAGGAGGTGAAAACACATGAATATTAAAGAAAAACTAAGTAAAGCAAAAACAAGACTTGAATTACTTACGATCGGAAGGAGAATTCACCGATCAACTGATATTACGCTCAGACCAGCGTTACAACAAATGATAAACGAACGAAAAGTTGAAATATGGAGCACACATCATCGACGAGCAAGACAAGATCCGGAGAGAACATTGCAAAGGCAGCGCAGATAAAACGAAATAAGAAGAGGGGCGGACGATGCGCTCGAGTAGCTACGCCGCCCGCCTCTCTTCTTGCGACATCATAAACCAAAACGTACAATAAACATATTCGTATGACGGAAGAAATCATATCAGGAAGCAATGTGATCAGCTTACTCCTTCTCGCGCAAGAGGAAGCGCTGTCACTTATCAAAGACACCAGTAAAAGTGTTGAGGAACTCAAACTTTTACTCATGGGCTCGAAAAGTGATCTTGCACGCCTCACGAAACAGATCAGTCGAGTACCCAAAGAAGAACGTCAACAGGTTGGCGTGATAGTGTCTCAAGTAAAACAATCTATTGAACAAGGCTTAGAGGCGAGAGCAGCCAGTCATCCAGGGCAAAAAACGAAAAATACCACATTTCTCGACATCACCATGCCCGGAGAACGCCCGCCCAATGGTAATCTCCACCTCGTCACGCAAGCAATTATGGAAATTACCCGAATTTTTGAACGCATTGGCTTTACTCGCGTGCGTCACCCTGAAGTCGACTGGGATTGGTATCCGTTTGAATCACTGAATATGCCTACGAACCATCCGGCACGAGACGAGTGGGAAACGTTTTTCCTTGAATACCCGGGGAAACCAGGAAAAGACCCTCATAAACAAAAGATGGTACTTACCCCACACACCAGCAATGGACAGGTACGAGAAATGGAAAAGGGCGAATTACCTATCCGCATGATCAATATTGCCAAATGCTACCGTAGACAAATCGATGTGTCACACACTCCAATGTTCCATCAATTTGAAGGTCTATACGTAGACCGCAACGTCTCTATCGGAAATCTAAAAGGAGTATTTGATCATTTCGTCAAACAATTTTTTGGCGCTTCCCGAGTAACTCGACTCCGACCGTTTCATTTCCAATTTACCGAACCTTCGTTTGAAGTAGACATAAATTGTGGTATTTGTCTTGGTACAAGCAAACTGGAAGATGGGAGCACCTGTAAGCTCTGCAAAGCCGGCTGGTTAGAACTAGGAGGTGCAGGCATGGTGCATCCTGTCGTGCTACGAAACGGGGGAATAGATCCTGATGTATATTCTGGTTTCGCATTCGGATGGGGGATAGAACGCACCAGCATGATGAAATCAGGAACAAAGCTTGACGATATTCGTTTGCTCTACAGTAATGATGTACGGTTTTTACAACAATTTTAACCTATGAATATATTAATTCCTGACAATTGGTTGCGAATGTACCTCAAAACAAAGGCAACGCCTCAAGAAATCAAAGAATACCTCTCGCTCTGCGGGCCATCCATCGAACGAATTTATGGCGAAGGTAACGAGTGTGTGTACGATATAGAAATTACTGGCAACAGACCAGACGCTATGTCGGTCATGGGAGTAGCACGCGAAGCGGCTACTATATTACCTCGATTTGGCATAGCTGCCACCCTTGTGGGCGATCCCTACCGGGAAAAAGTAGTATTTCCCAAAAGCAAAAACGAACTAAAGCTAACGCTTGCGACAGATGCTACGTTAAATCCTCGGTGGATGTCGCTCATTTTTGACAACGTTACGGTAAAAGCATCGCCCACATGGCTCACCAAATATCTGGAGCTTGCTGGGATGCGGAGCCTTAACAATGTCGTAGACATTACCAATTTTCTTATGCGTGCCTATGGACAACCCGCTCATGTATTTGATTACGATGCCATAGAAGGTCACAAAATGACACTCAGAGCTTCCAAAAAGGGAGAAAAGCTCCAAACTCTTGATGGTAAATCGCATACACTCCCTGGAAACGATATCGTCATCGAAGATAAGCATGGCAAACTCATTGATCTATGCGGCATCATGGGAGGAGAAAATTCATCGGTCACCGAACGAACGAAGCGGGTTATATTGTTTCTTCAGACATATAGCCCTTCGCACATTCGAAAAACCTCTATGGCACTCGGACATCGAACAGAAGCTGCTGCGCTATTTGAAAAAGGATTAGATACAGAACTTGTCAAACCTGTGTTTTATCGTGGGATGGAGTTAATGATGGAGCTTACCGGAGGGAAACCAGCAAGCACACTCATTGACCTGTATCCTAAACCGCATAAGGCAGTTACCGTTTCCGTGCCTCTATCAAAAATTTATTCGTATATTGGTACTATTTCCCTCAAAGAAATAAAAGAAACACTTGCTAGCCTAGGTTTTCGCGTACAAAGCTCTACTAAGGCAATCACTGTCGTTGTACCCAGTTATAGGCGTGATGTATCGATAGATGTGGACGTCATCGAAGAGATTGCTCGCGTATATGGATATCAAAATATTCCTTCCCGATTGCCGGAGCACGCACCGCCAACCACGATGCCAGACCCAGTGCTCTCTCACGAAGAAGCACTGAAAATTCGACTCAGAGATTGGGGGTACACAGAACTTATTACGTATTCCATGGTCTCGAAAGAACTTATGGAGAAATTTGGACATGACACCAATAATGCATACAAAATCGCCAATCCTCTTTCTTCTGAATGGGAATACATGCGACCTGATTTGTTTATGAGTATGGTGCCGGTCTTACGGGAAAATCTCAAACTAACAAAATCTCTGAAAGTTTTTGAACTGAGTATGGTATATCGGTTTCGGCCAAACAATTTACCCGAAGAAACCCCAACACTTATTGTCGTGTGGAGCGGGAACAAGTTTTTGGAAGCGAAGGGGCTTGCAGAAACAATATTTTCATTATTCGGCATCCCGTTTCCTCACGATTTAGCAAACGAAGCCAAGCAACCATTTGATTGGTACAGTCAGCATAGACTATCGCTTTCTGAGTTTGGCTCGTTGGGCACACTCGACTATCAAATGCTACAAAAAAACGGGATAACAACGCCGCTTACTCGGCTTGTGATCGATTTTGGAAAACTGGTTGCCCGCGCTAACGCCAAAAAAAGTTATACGCCAGTACCAAAGTACCCGCCAATAATGGAAGATCTATCATTTATTGTGCCCGATAATTTCTATATCGGCCCACTTATGGAAGCGCTTCGCGCTGCGCACCCATTAGTTTTTGATGTGACACTACTCGATGTTCACGAGAATACGAGGACATTCCATATCACCTACCAAGACGAAAAAAGAAATCTTACAAACGCTGATATTACTCCAATTCGCACAAAACTGATTTCACTTGCGGAATCAAAATTTGGTGTATCGCTTAAATCTCGTTAACATCACCATAACGTTGTTATGGTGTGGGTGTCGGAGTGGGGGAAGCATAATCCTGATTAATGCCTACGTGAATTTCCCGTTCGGAAGACGTTCCTCGTTTATCAATCGCTTTTACTTTTATCGTGTGTGAACCATTGGCAATGTTGACGGTTTCAGAAATTGTTTTTTCGTTGGATTTTTCTTTCACTTTTGTACCATCGACATATATTTCGATCCGTTCTATATCCGCGGTAGATATCGCCTCTGCTTCTACCTGAACATCGTTATTATCGATTCGCTGATTATCATTGGGTTTTTTAATCTGAATAACGACTTGATTTGAATCACCACCGTTATACGTTTCGGTTGGCGCTTTGTATTTACTATCTTGTCCGGCAATCCACCCATTGATACCTTCTTGCCATCGATTTTTCCCGTCACCGGAAACTGGATCATCTTCACGAATGACAATAAACAATTTCTCGTCATAGTCTCCGGTCGCTATTTCGACACTGTTTGCCAACTTGTTACTGTCTTTCCGAGAAATCTTCAACTTCTGGTAAATTGCTGCGGGCCCGGTGGGCTCTGTGCCTTTGATAAAAAACTCTTTGCGCGTTGGTTGATTTTCAAACGGAAGGCCGCCTCCAAACGCATCAATATCCATTTCTATAACCCCCTCTGGTCGGGTAAATGGCTCATCGGGAATATCTTTAATCGCCTCGCGCATAATGCGATTCCAAATAGGAGCAGCTCCCGTAACACCAGAGGCAAGCGTAGGACTCATCGGTGAATTGTCATTGTTCCCAACCCATGCGACCACGACACGACTTTTGGTATAACCTGCAGTCCAGTTGTCGCGCTTATCATCGGTGGTACCGGTTTTAGCGGCAACGGTTTTCCCTGAAATTACCAAGTGCGATCGTGTGCCAAAAACTTCTTTCCGTGCGTCATTGTCAGAAAGTATAGAAGAAATAATAAATGCCACATCAGGCTCCAATTCGTTTCGGGGAGAAACAGGTTTGTGCTCAAACAATGTCTTGCCACTGGTATCGGTTACCTTGAGAATAGCAACAGGTTCAGTTCTCATTCCTTCTGCCGCAAATACAGAAAATGCGGTAGCCATATCGATCATTTTTACTTCAGCACCTCCGAGCGGCAACGACAATCCCACCCGTTTCATATTGGCATCAGTAGGTTCCCATGTCTGCAATCCCATGGCATAGCCTAATTTCAACACATCTCGTACCCCCACGAGAGCCGCGACTTTTACCGCGGTCGTATTGATAGAATTTGCCAAACCGTACCGAAGTTGCATAGGGCCTCTGTATTTATTGTCGTAGTTTTTGGGATTGTACTCAGGCTTTGTCGCATCACCAGAAGGATATTTGGTTTCCACATCCATAAGCATGGTGCTTGCAGTGTATCCTTTGGTTAGTGCGGCAGCATAAATCATAGGCTTGAGTGTCGAACCTGGTTGACGAAGTCCCTGAGTAACCACGTTAAATTTAAGTCCAGAACTGTCGGTAGCGGCATAGTCTTTACTTCCCACCATAGAAAGAATTTCACCAGTACGCGGATCCATCACGATGGCAGCCCCATTACTGACTTTTAGCTTTTTGGCTTTCTCAACTTCTTCTTTGACCGCAAGCTGCGCTGCTTCCTGTAGCTTCCAATCGAGCGTTGTCGTGACCGTCAATCCACCAGCATTCACTGTTTTTTCGCCAAATCTATCGATCAATAACTCTTTTATATAAGCGACAAAATGTGGCGCTCGAAGTCCGACATCTCCAGAGGCAAATGCAACAGATTCTAACTGCTTTTTCGCTTCACCTTCTTGTGCGGGAGTAATATAGCCATCCTCCCTCATTCTTCGGAGCACTTCCTGTGCCCGTCCACGATATGCAGTTTCATCTCCTGTAAATGGCGAATAATAGCTCGGTGACTGGGGAAGTCCCGCGAGCACAACAGATTGTACAAGGGTAAGATCTTTCACATCTTTGTCAAAGTAATGCTCTGCTGCGGTTTTTACCCCAACTGCAGTGCCACCATACGGAGCTTCATTAAGATACATGAGAAGAATGTCATTTTTGCTGTATTTACGCTCTATCTGTATCGCAAGCACTGCTTCTTTCATTTTTCGAGGCAATGTTCGCTCCTGCGAAAGCAATACATTTTTTACTAATTGTTGCGTGAGTGTAGAACCTCCCTGACATCTGCGCATGAATACACACGCCAGCAGTCCGCGCATAATACCGGTCGTGGATAACCCCTGGTGCTTATAAAAATCCTTATCTTCTATAGCGACTGTAGCGTCTTTAAGATACTGGGGGATCTCATCCCATTTTGCAGGAATTCTATTGGCTTCTTCAAATATATCGTAGAGCTTTTCTCCATTTCGATCGAGCACAACGGTAGAAAGTCCTTCCTGTCGTTGCACTTTATCCGGTCGAGGTAAATCCTTGGCATACCACGCAAAAAGAATACCAACAAATAATATAAGAACGACAAAACCGATGAACCCTCCGAACGCGAGAACGCTCCAGAGTTTCATGCGGGAAACATTTGAGCCAAATAGCTTCCTCCGTTGCCGCTCACTGAATAAATCGGACATTTGTATCACGAAATCCATTGTAACTGCGATTGACAAAAATGACAAATTGTGATACAGTTTCAATCAACAATTGAATAGGAAAAGCATTGAAAGTGATGAAGTAGTAGGCAATCTGAGACAAGAGAGAGGAGACGGTTGGTGCAAGATCTCCCGATAGATTATCTGCGAAATACTCACTTGAGCTGAAAGGTTGAACAAGGAGTAAACCAATCCGGGTAAGCCCGTAAAAGCAGAATGTGAATGTCGCCATAAGCGGAGTTCACAAATGAGGCTAAGGTAGAACCGACCTCTCGTCGGTTTTTTTGTGGAAAAAACTTACTTTAGCGAAGCAAGGTGGTACCGCGTGGGATAAACCCCCGCCCTTGTTCCCGATTTTTTATCGGGGACGGAGGCGGGGTTTTTTGTGGCGACAACATATTGATACATACATATTGCTGAGGTAGCAAAGGGGACAACTGCGGCTGTCTGTAAAACAGCTGATCTTCAGGTCTGCGGAGGTTCGAATCCTCCCCTCAGCACATACGGGCAAACCCTTTCGTATACAAAAGGGCTGCGACCCGAAATGCAAAACGTATAAACATTATGTATGAAAGTGAGGGATATATGAGAGAAATCATGAGATCTGACATGCTCAGGCAAAAAAATGTCGACCCGTTCGGATTACGTGCGCTCGATTTCCGGACACGGGTACCCGAACGTGCGGAAATGTTCACGCGTGACGAAGCGCTTACGTACATTCAGGGGTGTGATTACCCCGCATCGGTCGATGATTGGCTACTCGCGCGCGAGGTAGCGAACCGGTTCGGCAAACGGAAGCTTCGCTCTATGCACGTGTTGGATGTCATGTCGGGCCCAGGTAGGCTTGGACGCGAACTATCCAAAATGGGCGCAAAATTTGTCATGGAACATGATGGCGATGACACGATGCTTCAACACGCGCGACAAAAAGCTCACGCCCGGTCGATACTCGGACGCATGGGATTTGTAAAGTCACCGGTAGAACGTATTGCATTACCGGACAACCAGTTTGACCTGGTGATTAGCCATAACTCTACCCATCAGATGTCGAGCCTGGAGCGCCTGCGTGAAGCAATGACTGAAATGTTCAGGCTGACGAAACCAGGCGGAAGCCTACTGGTTGCAGACTACCAGCGGAATACGTCTCCCGAATTTTTAACAGCACTTGAGGAAAGGCTCCGGTTTACGAAACCGTCTATCGTGCCGCTTCTTCTGCCGACATTTACTGCTGCTTTTTCAAAGAAGGAATTCTCCGATGTGCTGCGTCACCTACCTGGAGTATCGGTATGGTCGGTGACGGACGCGGAACCGCCCAGAAACCTTTCGCCTTGGTCCAAACGGCGGATTAACCGAGATCCTGTCAAAGGACACGTGCTAGATTTTAGTCCCATTTCACTTAGGGCATTTGCCCGGAAGGAGGAAACATGAAAACAAAACGAGCGCCCATACGAGCTGATGTTGTGGGCAGTATGCTGCGACCATCATCACTGCTTGCGATGCAGGAAAATGTGAGGCAGGGAAAAGCAACACCGGCTGATCTCACTCGGGAAGAAGACAAGGCGGTCAGAGAAGCAGTCACCATACAGGAAGAGACCGGTGTCGATATCGTTACCGACGGGGAAATGCGCCGCCCGGTATTTTGCCATAATTTTGTAAAAGCGATGGAAGGATTTAAATGGAATGTCCCGGGAAACACCGTCATCTGGTTTGATATGAACGGAAAGAAAATTGTCGATCCGGTAACGGTAGGCATCGTCGGGAAACTTAAAAAAATTCATGATATCTCGGTTGACGAATTCTCATTCCTGCGGGCAATCACCGATATGCCGACAAAAATTACTATTCCAAGCCCGACTATGATGAGTTACTACTTTGTCCCTGGCATATCTAACCGGGTATACCCGTCACCACTTGGGTTTCTCAAAGATGTCACACACCACCTCAAGGAGAGCGTGCGGGAACTGGATCGACAGGGGGTTGCCCACATACAGGTTGATGCTCCCGAATTTGGCATGCTGCTTGATCCGGTTCAGCGGGAATGGTTTGCGGGCAAAGGGTTCAACCCTGAAACGCTTATTGCCGAAGGTGTGGCGATGATAAATGACATCTTAGAGGGATTTTCCGGCACAACGTCACTCCACATATGCCGCGGTAACGACAAAAACCGTTTTATGGCTCGAGGAGGATACGAGCGCATCGCAGATATCGTTTTTAAACGTGCGCGCGTAGATCGGCTGCTGTTGGAATTTGACAGTGAGCGCGCGGGCGATTTCAGCCCGTTGCGTCATGTGCCGAAAGATAAAATAGTAGTATTGGGTCTTGTAACCACCAAGTCACCCAAACTCGAACGGCAAAAAGATCTGGTGGCGCGTATACGGGAAGCCGCACGTTTTGTTCCGATAGAACGGCTCGCGATAAGCACGCAATGCGGATTTGCGTCTGTCGCCCGCGGCAATAATATGACGGTACGTGATCAGAAACGGAAACTACAGCTTGTCGCACGCGTGGCACGACACGTGTGGCATGAATAATGACTAACGGTGTGCTATAGTAAAGGAGAAATTATGGACGCAATTGATCATTTATTAACTCGGGGTGTCGACACCATTTACCCAAATCGTGAAGCCTTTGAAAAAGTGCTTCGTAGCGGCAAAAAACTTCGGCTGTACCAGGGTTTTGATCCGACTGGCACGCAGCTGCATATCGGGCATGCGGTAGCGATTAGAAAGCTGAAAGAATTTCAGGATCTCGGACACCATGTCATATTTTTAATCGGTGATGGGACTGGCCAGGCAGGAGACCCTTCGGGCAAGATGAAAGCTCGTGGAAAATTTATGTCCCGTGAGGAACTACGATCAAATGCACAGGACTACGTAAAACAGGCAAGTAAAATAATTCGGTTTGATGGCGATAATCCCGTAGAAATTCTCTACAACGGTGATTGGCTAAACTCGCTTACGCTTGTAGATATTTTGGAAATCGCACAAAATTTTTCGGTGCAGCAACTTATTGAACGAGACATGTACCAGGAGCGCATGAAACGGGGAGAGTCGATAAATCTTCGTGAATTTTTGTACCCGCTACTCCAAGGATATGATTCGGTCGCGATGAGTGTCGATCTTGAACTTGGCGGAACGGATCAATCGTTTAACATGCTTGCAGGTCGCCAATTGGTATCGGCTATGCAGGGCAGGGAAAAATTCGTGATGACCGTACCACTTCTTGCAGACGCCAAAGGGGTGAAAATAGGGAAAACAGAAGGCAATGCGATTGGGCTTACCGATGCACCAAACGATTTTTATGGCAAAATAATGTCATTAGGTGATGACGCTATCATTCCATGTTTTACATTACTCACTGATATATCTGACAACGACATTACCGCCATGCAAGAACAAATGACGGAAGGGGAAAACCCTATGAAGTTCAAAAAGCAACTTGCGTACGAACTCACACGACAATTTAACTCAGACAAAGATGCCGAAAACGCACAGAAACAATTTGAAACTCGATTTCAAAAGGGCGACTTGGGTAACGCGGAGCTCGTACCGTTGTCACTGAGCGCATTTTCCGATAATCCTACGCTTTCTGATGTCGTGCTTGCCTCAGGTTTTGCTTCAAGCAAATCTGAAGCGAAACGCCTCATCGAACAAAAGGCGGTTGCATTTAACAACGAACTTATAACCGATTATCACCAGGCAATATCACCCAAAAAAGGCGATATATTAAAAGTCGGCAGAAAAGCTGGTAAAATAACGTCATGAACTTTTTTAGAAAACACGAAAAATTCTGGAAGGTGATTGTCGTCATCTCGACAATTGCGCTTGTGGCGACTTCTTTCGTACCATTCCTCGCAGGTGGATTACAGTAACGCTGTATAATAGCCTCATGGAAGTGACGCTTGATAGTCCAATACAATTTGTTCCTCGTGTTGGCCCGCGCATGGCATCGCTTCTTGCTAAAGTTGGAGTCAAAACTGTTTACGACCTCATGACCTATGTGCCATTTCGGTACAAAGATTATTCCTTAGTCTCTCCAATAGCTCGCTTACAGCCTGGTGAAACCGTTACTGTTGTGGGAGAACTCGAATATATTCGCACCTTTATTACCAAAAACGGAAAACGACTCGTCATGGCACGTTTACGTGATGAAAGCGGCGCGATAGATATAACGTGGTTTAACCAACTATACCTTACAAAAATCCTTTCTGCCGGAGATACCTTGAGTGTTTCGGGTAATGTCGGTTGGTTTGGTCAAAAAAAAGTATTGTCATCACCTGAATATGAAGTGCTTCATAGTGCAGGAGAAAATAAAGACAGCCTCCATACTGGTCGTCTCGTACCGGTCTATCCAGAAACGAATGGTCTTTCATCAAAATGGTTGCGTGGCAGAATCGCGTTTGTACTCGAGCAGTATCTTTCGCTTATACAAGACCCAATCCCTGAATATATTCGCGTCTCCCACCACTTACCAGATATTCAACATGCCATACAGACAATCCATTTTCCCGATACCTTAGAACATGCGGCACTTGCCCGAGAACGTCTGGCATTTGATGAATTATTTATGCTTATGTTGCAATCCCAACAACAAAAACGATGGTGGAAACAATCACTCAAAGCCCATGCGCTTCGTATATCGAAAAATCAGCTCAACGAGTTTGTGAGCAGATTACCGTTTACCCTAACTCCCGATCAGTTAACAGCGGTTTCGGACATTATCTCCGACTTGGCTAGTCCAACACCAATGAATAGGCTGCTCGAAGGGGATGTGGGGGCTGGAAAAACGGTTGTGGCGGCAGCGGGCATGTTTGCAGCTTTTCTTAATCAACAAAATTCTGCGCTCCTTGCACCAACCCAGATACTCGCAGAGCAACACGCCAACACACTTCGCCTCATCTTAGAAGACACATTTCATATACATATTCACCTTATCCTCGGAGGGTCTAAAAAGACTCCACCGCCTCCCAAAACAAGTATTCCAGCTATCTATGTCGGCACACACGCATTATTATCAAAAGCGAGCGAGCTTCCTGATTTTGGATTTATCGTCATCGATGAACAACAACGATTTGGCGTTGCTCAACGCGGAGCGTTACGTAACCAAACAAAAGAACGTGTCGTGCCACACCAGCTTTCGATGACCGCAACACCTATACCTCGGACTATCGCTCAAACCGCATTTGGCAATATTGATATAAGTGTACTTCACACGCTTCCGAAAGGCAGAGTACCCATAAAAACATGGGTTGTACCGACATCCAAGCGAAATGCCGCGTACGAATGGATCAAAAAAGAACTTTCCAATACTCACTCACAAGCGTTTGTTATTTGCCCGCTCATCAACGAATCAGAAACGCTCACCACAGTGAAAGCCGCTACCAGTGAATTTGTTACCCTCAAAAAAATATTTTCGCCGCTTACGGTCGACCTCCTGCATGGCCGCATGAAGGCTGATGAAAAAACCGAAGCCCTTACTCGTATGCATGACCAAAAAACAGATATTCTTGTATCTACTCCAGTTGTTGAAGTAGGCATAGATATCCCAGAAGCAACTATCATGGTCATAGAGGCAGCTGAACGGTTTGGTCTTTCCCAACTTCACCAACTACGGGGAAGGGTGGGGAGGCGGGAAAAGCCATCATATTGCTTGCTGTTTACTGAAAACGAGACGCCCGAGATCATTAACCGGCTTAAAGCCCTCGAAACGGTGCATAATGGCCCGGAGCTTGCCGAGCTCGACCTGAAGCTACGAGGCCCCGGAGAACTATTTGGTACACGACAGCATGGGGTTGCAGGATTTGCCATCGCGACACTTTCTGACACCGAATTGGTAGCTAGGGTAAAGCAAACAGTCAATGACCTCACAAACCAGGATCCGAGCCTTTCTCAGTTTCCCTACTTGAGAGAACGCCTCCAGGGGAGTAAAATAGATACTATTCAATCGTAATAGCGATTGTTATCGCTCGTTACGAGGGATTTCATTTAGTTTATTTTTATCTTATGACACCGCTACCAAAACGAAGAGCATCAAAACGCCGCCAGGGCAAACGGGACGCAAGTATCCGTATGAAATTGCCAGGACTTTTGATCTGCCCAAATTGTGGTAAACCACGAATACCACATCGAGTATGTAAATACTGCGGATTTTATAATGGACGAGCAGTTGCAGTGAAAAAAGAAAAGAAAGTAAAGAAAACAGCATAACAATCGGCTGTCAGGTGCCAGTTGTCACGCAATAGCAGTGAGAGCTGATTGCTGAAAGCTGATAGTTTCAGAGTTCATGAAGACCCCCAACGACCCGCGACATCAAAAACGTATTACCAGGATGCAGCAATTATTTAGCTACAGCTTCCGCGAAGTGCCGGTCTCAGAAGAAACAGCTCCTATTGTCGAAAAGCTCTCAGAAATTGACGCGCATATTGAAAAAGCCGCGCCAGAGTGGCCGCTTGAAAAAATTGCTAAAATTGACTTAGCAATATTACGGCTTTCTGTTTGGGAACTTATGTTTGATACCAAAAATCCCAAAAAAGTCGTGATAGACGAAGCGGTAGAGCTAGGAAAGTCGTTTGGCAACGAGCATAGTGCAAAATTTATCAATGGGGTACTTGGCACTATCGTCAAACTATCACCATAATTACTTTACAACAACAACCTATGACACTCGACGAACTTCAACAAACAATTGCTATACAATTTAACGATACTGAATTGTTAAAGCAGGCATTTATCCACCGTTCACACCTAAATGAATCCAAAGAAGACAAAGGATCGAACGAACGACTAGAATTTTTGGGAGACGCGGTATTATCATTTATCACCTCCCAATACTTATACGAAACCTATCCGCAGTTTCCTGAAGGCACGCTCACAAATGTTCGATCCACTCTTGTTAAAACCAAGAGCTTGGGGGCGGTTGCCGCGAGCCTCGGACTGGGAGAACTTCTCATGTTGAGCCGCGGAGAAGAATCCTCGGGGGGAAGAAGTAACGAATCACTCCTTGCGGACTGTTTTGAGGCATTATTGGGGGCAATTTTTCTTGATCGTGGCATCGAAGAAGCGAAAAAATTTCTCATGACCCACCTGTTATACAAAACAGAAACCATTCTCACGACCAAAAGTTACATAGATTTCAAAAGTTTGCTGCAGGAAATTACTCAGGAAAAGACAAAAACATCACCTGTCTATCGAGTAGTGAAAAGTGAAGGGCCTGACCACAATAAGACCTTTTGGGTAGAGGTTGCGACAGGGGATACCGTCTTGGGAAGTGGTATCGGTAAATCAAAACAGGAAGCTGAACAGCAAGCTGCTCAGAGCGCTCTTGAGAAGCGTGGCGATATCTGATAGAATATTACTTCTATGGTAAAGATTCGTTTAGCCCAATACGGAGCCAAAAATAGACGGACGTACCGCATTGTTGCGATAGAAGAGGGAAAAAGACGCAACGGGACGCCTGTTGAAATGCTCGGATTTTATAATCCACTAGTAAAGCCCACGCAGGTTTCAGTAAACCTTGATCGGGTCGCCTACTGGAAAAGCCAGGGTGCAGTTGTAAGCCCTGGAGTCGAAAAGCTTCTCGCGAAAACCCCATGAAAGACACATTAGACTATTTCGTCCGAACACTTGTCGATCACCCGGAAAACATCGTTATTGACGAACGACAGGATGGTGAAGCAATTATTCTCACTATCCATACCCACCCTGAAGACACCGGTAAAGTTATCGGAAAGAGCGGACGCATTATTCGTGCGCTTCGTGACCTCATGAAAGTCATTGCGGCAAAACGAAACATCTATATAGATGTTGAAATCGCCGAGGACGCGCCACCAGTTGAGGCGTGAGCTATGCATATCTCCATCATTACTTTATTCCCGGAAATGTTTTCCGGAGTATTTAGTGCTTCTATCGTAAAACGAGCAATAGAAAAAGGGAAACTCGACATAACATTCGTTAATCTTCGCGACTTTGCCTCTGATGCGTACGGTTCTGTTGACGACCATCCGTATGGCGGAGGAACAGGCATGGTGCTTCGAGTTGATGTTATCGACCGTGCACTCCAACACACACGTTCACTGGTTAAAAATAGTACACAACGGGCAATACTTATGACCCCGCAGGGCGAAACCTACACACAACACAAAGCACGCCAACTAAGTACTGTCGATCACCTTATCATCCTTTGTGGTCACTATGAGGGAGTAGACGAGCGGGCACGTGCATTAGTTGATGAGGAAATTTCCATCGGTGATTATGTCTTGACCGGTGGTGAAATTCCCGCGATGGTGCTTACTGACTCAGTTGCCCGACTTCTTCCTGATGTGTTGGCAAAACCCGATGCCACCATAAACGAATCATTTGAAAACAACATGCTTGAATATCCGCATTACACGCGTCCAGAAAGATACGGAAAAGCTTCTGTCCCTGCTGTGCTACTTTCAGGAAACCACAAAAAAATCATGAAGTGGCGTGAAGAAAAAGCGTTGGAACGCACCCAAAAAAGACGCCCTGATCTATTACTCAAGGCACGAAAGGATTTGGCTTAATTTGGCCAATAAACGGTTCAGGCAACGCCTCAGCACTTTGCGTAATAAGCTCCATATTCCCTAATCGCTCAATAATTTCATTGTCTGCGGCAGTAAGCTCCGGAAGAATAGTTTTTGCTGTTCCGAGACTCGTGGGTAGTGGCTCATAAAACGCGTCCATCTCTATCGAAACCGTCAATGGGCGCTCATCGGGAGGGAATGCAATTGCAAAAGTACGGATACGTAATAATCTGCGCACATTAGGAGCAAGCGTAATAAACTCCTGAACAGCAGAAATCGATCCGTTGACCGTCACTGAAAAGGGTACGGTACGTGCACCCAATTTTCGATCAGCAGCGGATAACTTCGCAGCTGATGGAGTGGCAAGTGTTGTGCCTCCCGACAAACCCATTTGCTGGACTACTACCCCAGTCCGAGCGGCTACCCCTTCAACAGTTTCAAATAACGATGGAAACGATCGGTCGCCAGGAACAGCGGTCAATACACTCGCTAATTGAAATCGAAGTGTTTGCTCATCCAAGGCATTTAAAACATTAAGCTTTTTCTGTAACCCTTCGGCTTCTGCAGCTATGTCAGATACTTGAACAAACATCTCCTGTATTTTTTGAACAGAAGGGATAACCGCAAAAATTAGTGCGATAACACAAAACAATATAATCGCCCCTGAAACGATCATGCTTTGATAGTTACGAAGTATTTTGTCGATAGGTTGCATACTGCAATTTAAAAAACCGGAAAAAACGATATTGTCATTTGTACGGTAGCGTCTTCTTTATACGAAAATGATAACAATTGTGGCGTACGAAGCATCCGCTCATTTACCAGTCTCACGAGATTAAGCACCACAGAAACCGATTCGTCTATAGAACCGAGGAATAATGTAGTCGTCACTTTACCAGTGTCATCCACAGTAAGTGAATTGTATTGTGCTTCCGAGGCAATTTCCTGTAATACCGTAAACATTTTTCCCCAAGGCTTCGCCACTTCAAGCGCTCGTCCAGCCACAGAAGTCCGTTCTTTGAGCGATAGCAAAATACCTTCTTTGGCACTCTGGAGATTTATTTGTTGTGCGAGAGTAACTTTTGTCGCTTCAAGCGACCGGACACGGAGACTTATATAAAGATATGCAGTTCCTATTGCTATCCCGATAACAAACACGCCGCCCAAAAACCATACTGAGACAAGCCGCAGTTTTTCTTCTAGGACTGAAAATTTACGGGAACTACTTACATCTTTCCGGATAAGGTTTATATCTGAATTGCTCATGCGCGATCACTCCCGAAGAGCGAGACCTACCGCTACGGTGAAAGTCGCTCCTTCTTTATCTAATACAGCAAATCGTGGGTCACGCTTGATACCGACCCAGGGGTTTGCAAGCTGTGCCTCTATACCCACATTTTGGGCAATATACACAACCATACCGGGGAGCTTCGCGGTGCCTCCAGAAAGTAGTGTCACTTCCACGCGCTCATCCTTATGTTTCTCACTATAATACGCAAGCGCTCGCTTCATTTCTCCTATAATCGTATCCATAATCGGCTTCACTGCAGCTACTATTTTCCCTTGTAGTTTATCCTGCTCCAGCCCGTAGGTACGTTTAAACTCTTCTGCCTGATTGGTATTAAAATCCAATCCCGACACCAATGCCCGAGAAAGCGCTTCTCCGCCAGCGGCAATCGAACGAGTAAACGCCAATACACCCCCGCGTAAAATGGCAAGATCGGTTGTTTGCGCTCCCAAAGACACCAAGAGCGCCGCGTTTTTGATAGTCGCAACCGAACGGGACAATGCCCTCGCGGTTGCAATAATTTCGGTTTCGGCAGCTAGGGGGATGAGCTCGGCAGCTTCAAGGATAGAAAGATATTTTTCCAATAAATTTTTGGGGCACGCGACAAGCAATACGTCCATTTTATCCGTACCTGTTTCTTTGGCATCCCGAAGTATCGAGTAATCCAAATTTACTTGATCAAGCGGTAGGGGAATATACTGCTCTGCCTCCCATCCTATGGCGCTTGAAAGTTCGCGCTGCGATAATGCCGGCACTTCGATGACCCGAGTAAATACCTGTGACTCCGGCAATGCAAACGCTACAGACGTTGATTTCGCACCTGTTTCTTTTATGAGTTGCTTTATCGCCATCGCGACAGCCTGATGATCAGCGTCTAACGAAGACTGGAGTGCTTTGGGGGGTGTTGGTATGCTTCCTGCGGCAAGTAAATGACGCTCTGTGCCGGACGAGCCTATCTCAACGAGTTTTATACTATGTGAACCGATATCAAGACCTAAAATGGATTTCATAGGGCAGTATATCTATACTCCTTCCCTTGTTTTAGTGACTGAGCGATGACTGACTGAATAGTACCGAATCAAATACGGAAAGCGGAGCGCGATATTGCTGATACACCACCACTTTTCGACTGACTCCAGTACCGGTCCTTCCGACAGATTCAATCACATTCCCTTGTTGGGGAATATCTGAGGCGCTATCTATAGCAATAGTAGCGTCTGCATATATCGGACGGATACGAAGTGCGAGTAACGTATCGGTGCCAGCTGGACTAATACCTAGTGTCGTAAAGTCCACCTGTTTTTCATAATATCCAAGTCCGCATCCATCAAGGGTGATACCTGATGAATCAAAATTGTTGTTACGGGTGACGGCGTCCGGATCAACCGCCATGCGGGCTGCGTGATACTCATTTAGATTGTCTTTATACAGTACCGTCACTTCGAGCGCTGCGGCGACATCGGGCGCTTCTTCCTGACTCCAGCATAGCGAAAGGGTGTTGTCGTCAAAAACTCGCGTCTCATCAAGAGCACCTGTAGTGGGGTCATGGTTAACCAACCATATTGTTTCCGTCACATTTTTTGGTGTTTTACGCGCAAGCTGAAATACGCCCGGCTGTCCACCGATAGAGTTAACCGAAACCTCGTAGGTCACGCCTGATGTAAGCGTCACCGGTCCTGTTGCCGTCTCTGAGCCTGATTGCAATGCCTGTTCAATACCTGCTTCAGCAGCATTAAACGCGCGGGTAGATTCTTCTAATTGATTACTCATCGACAAATCGATAGTTGCCCTACCGATGAGGGAGAGGGCAATCGTGGTTGCAACAGTCAATACGAGAAGGGTAATGAGCAATATTTGACCCTGCTCAAATGAATTCTTCATAGCATTAATTCTCCTCATACGACTATTGTTATACATTTCTCGCTCCTTCGCAAGAAGCTTCATTCCTTAAAAATGTTTCTCATGTTTGCGCTTGTCTGAAACGACTCGCTAGACTGTTCAAATACTCCGACAGCAGTACCTGATTGCGCGAGCTGAAATGATATAGTGACGCTAGGTGCAACCCCCGCGCCACCTTTACACAGAAATTCAATCGAGCTTCCTGCACATGTCGTGCCACCCGCGGTGACATTACTAGAGGTAAGGTATTCTGTTCCCTCCGCGCTTGTTGATGCCAACCGGGTAATAGTGCCGTCTACAATGCAACCTAAGCTGGTTTCTTTGCCATCAGGATTAAGAAGGGTAATAGTTTGACTGCTCGTTCCAGTACTTTCACATGTGCTGGTAATATCCTGTGCGTTTTGGATCATGCGCACCATATTTTCGAGCGCCAACTCACCGTTTTGCTTCATGTCTTTAAGAATTTCTGTTTTGGTATTCGTACGCAGTGTAGAAATAAACACCTGACTCAGTACTGTCGCGACTAACGCAACAATCGCAATAGACACGACCATTTCAAGCAACGTAAATCCAGCCTGTCGATGCGCTATGTGTTCTATTTTTTTCATTTCCATTCCGTAAAATGAGTAACCAGCTCAACAGTAGATGGAGTACTACGATCACCCCACGATACGCGCACTGTTACTATCATAATATCTTCTGTGTCATCCCAGGAAAAGTGTACGCTTCGCCAAAAATTATCTCCCGCTGCTAACGGACATGTCCCATTGCCATCATCATCTGTCCATACGCCAGATGCGTCTAGACACCATCTTCCATCGCCACCAGTGTATGCAAAAAATGTGCTCCAAGGCTGCTCATCACGAACTTTCCGCGTAAGCTCAACGCCTTCTTGCGCAAATTTTACTGCTCTGCTCCGAAACCGAGTCGCCTGACTATACCGAAGCGAAGCAGTCACCGCAGACACGAGTGCAGTAATAACAACAGCAACAACTCCCAACGCAATAACAAGCTCTAATAATGTTTGACCCGACTCTCGTTTTCTGTGCTTCATAGTAAAACTTATTCAAATCCTAAATCACGAATATTACCACTAGGCGATAACGTGAGAGAGTAATTCTGATCTTCGTTTGTCAGAGTAATGGTGACATCGTTCGCTATGCTTGCGGTATTCGTACGGGTAAGAAATGTAAAATCAGCAGGTATCGGTAAAAAAGTAATTCCCATAGGTAACGTGACAACATCAACTGACCCTACTAAACCCTCCGGATCACATTCATGCTGTGAGCTATAGGATGTTTCGGAAAAGCTAATTCGCATACCCACATACGTGGTACAGTTAGAAGCAGGTTTCTGCGCTGATATCGCCTTGGTTTGACTAAACCGCAAATTTGACCTGAGTGTGAGACCAGTTTGCTTTAGACGCTCCCTACGATTAAAGGAATTAAAACTCGCCATACCCAATCCCATAATGGTGACCAATATGAGAATAACGATTAACAATTCAATGAGGGTAAATCCTTTCTTCATCATGGATTTTTCAAGCCATAGGTGTGGGTAGGTGCAGGAGTACAGGTATCGGTCGGATCTTCACCTTCCAACCCACCACTTATACAGTATCCGTAATACAAACCGCTCGCTACATTGGTCGCTTGATACATATAGTCTTGGTCTGGTGAGCTAGGGTCAGTCGGAATGATCGGCAGATAGGTAGGCACGAGGGCGGTCGTCAAACCGAGTGTTGGTTCAGATGCTACCACCCATGACGATCCATTTGCCGCTGGATAATATCCGTTGTCCGCACGGTACATTTCAAGCGCCGAACGAATTTGCTCAAGGTCGCTTTTTCGCCTCGTATCTCGTGACTGTCTGTTTATGGTGGCGTATGATGCGATACCGATCGCCACAAGAATGGCGATAATCGACACCGTAATCAGTAGCTCAACAAGCGAAAACCCATGTATCCGATCATTACGCTGTTGTGATAAATACCGCTTCATATAAATAATCCCATCCACCAACGCCACATACTATCACCCCATACATACGCGCTCAGCGTTCCCAGTAGAAGGAACGGTCCAAAAGCGATGCGCGATTTCATTTTGGCATGCTTGGTTATCATCAGTATGACACCCGCAATAGCGCCGGTCAAGAAAGCGATATACAGAGCAAATACCGTTCCTGGGTATCCGAGAAACAATCCTATCAGCACCACAAGTTTTACATCACCAAACCCCAAACCTTTGCCGCGGGTAATAAGCCATAACAGAAAGAAAAATGCACCTGCACCAAGACCTGCAACAACATGCAAAAAACGATCAGGAGTAGGGAATGCTATACCAACGATAATAAATACGAAAAGTAGCAAAAGAAGCATACTATCCGGAATAATCTGATGCTTTAGATCAATCACAAAAATAACGAGAAACAATGAGTACACGAAGATGGCGGCCAAAAACATGACGCTTGCGACATCAAACTGGCGACTTAGCAATACAAAACCAATTCCTGTTACCACTTCCATCATGGGGTACTGCCACGATAGCCGAGCGTGACATCTCCGACATAGACCACCCTGAAAGAGAAATGAAATCACCGGAACAAGTTCGAACCACCGCAAGTGCTTTTTACAAAAATCACAATGTGATGGCTTCCAAATAATATTTTCCCCGTGAGGCAAACGATCTATGACAACATTGAGAAATGAACCGATTACTAACCCAAAGAGAAATATAAATCCGGAGATCATATATATAAAGTATCGACTACAGAAACAAAACTTTCAATAAGGCGTTGCGGGGAAAAGAGAAAACCCGTAGACTAGACAATTAATATGCGCAGTGTTTGGGCTGATCGTATAGGCATTATTTCGCTTTTTCTCCTGGTAGGCGTTTTTTTTGGACGTTTATTTTATCCCACACCACAACTTATCGTGACTCCTGACTATGGGAGAAGTGACGCATGGCATTTTAGTTTTGTGACAAAATTTGCACTTTCCCAAGCGCTCCAATCCCATACCCTTCCACTATGGAGAAGTGACGTGGGTCAAGGATTTCCACTCCTTGCTGAGGGACAAACCGGAGTATTTTTTCTTCCAAATCTCGTGTTTTTTAGCCTCTTTGAGCCTGTTACTGCATATAACCTCACGCTTACCCTTGCCGTCCTCACACTTGGGTTAGGTATCTATTGGTGGTGCAGGGTAATGCGACTTTCTCCACTTTCGAGCTGGTTTACCGCGGTAACCGTTATGTTTTCGAGCCTTACCATAACCCAACTACCCCATATTACACTGCTCCAGGGAATGAGCATGCTTCCAATTATTGCGACACTCAGTATATTGGTTGTCACCAGTAAACCATTTCCCTGGGGTGGACTTCTTGCATTGTCGCTTTCACAACAAATATATGCAGGATTTCCTCAGGCGACATTTCTTACCCTCGTCATATCAGGCGTAATCGTTCTCTGGCTTACGTTACCCAATAAAAATTGGCGAGCTATATGGTACTGGTCTATCTCTCTCTTGTTGGGCATCGGTGGGGGAGCTATGCAACTTCTGCCATCTTGGGAATTTCTTAAAGAAAGCCCAAGTCCATCTGGTTTTAGTCCTGAAGCAGCAACCATGTATTCCATGCCAATAAAACATCTCGTTTCGTTTATTTCACCGTTTTTTCTTGGAAACCCGGCCAATGGAACGTACCCGCCTTTTTATGCGTTTGACGGAAGCATATTTTGGGAAAATACTGCCTATATCGGACTTATTCCACTATTTCTTCTTGTGTTAAGTCTTTTTCGCATCCGCAAAAATCCCACTATTATATTCTGGTGGCTTGTCGTTATCGTCTCACTCACGCTTGCGGGTGGCAAATATGCGCCTACATATATCGTATTTAGTATATGGCCACTCAATCTTTTCCGAGTGCCTTCACGGTTTCTTTGGCTTGTCATTATCGGCATATCATTTATCGCGGCACATACGTTTGATACGCTCCGCAGGCATATCCGCACCCCACTTTCATATATTTTTATTTATAGCCTTATGGCGCTCCATAGCGGACAACTTATGTACACCTGGTGGTCATACCACCTTATTGAACCTGCGGCATTATGGATAGAAGCACCTGACCTCAAAAACTATGTAGGGCCAGGCCGAGTGCTTACTATTGGCGATAGCAGTATATATAACGACATGATGATTACCACTGGCTGGAGCAAACCTGAAGGATTTCGTTCACTTAAAGATAGCTTATCACCCAACAGCAACATCTTGTGGGGGGTGGATCAGGCACAGGTATATGCAGGCCGATACCTTCACCGACCAGCAATTGGCGGCAGCCTCCTTGACGAAACAGTAACCATTGACGCACAACACGCCACAATCTCAGCGCTTCACCTCGCAAATATGTATGCAATCGGCAATGTCGTTTCATTTCTTCCGCTCACTGCACCTCCAGCGCTTCGAGAGGCGTATCATAAAAAATCTGCTGATTTTGCAGTCACTCTTTACACCAACGATGAGGCACTTCCTCGCGCATATACCGTACATGAGGCAACAATCGCCGCAACTCTGAAAGATGCAATTCTTACCCTTCGTAACCCTGATTTTCGTGTAGGAAGTTCGGTTATGCTTGAGCAACACGAAGTAAAAAACAACACCTTTCTTTCACAACTTATAGAAAAACAACCTCACACCTTACGCAATACACAAGCTGACCATATTGCATGGCAAACTGACGCTCACGTACGCGTTGACCTTGCTGTTACGATGGCAACTCCAGGGCTACTGGTGCTAGCCGATACGCATTACCCCGGTTGGATAGCAACAGTGGATGACAAAGAAACACCAATATTTGCCGCAAATCTATCGCAACGGGCAATAATAGTACCAGAAGGTACGCATGAAGTGTCGTTTATCTATGCGCCTCTGACACTCAGGTGGGGAGCGATAATAAGCGCAATAAGCGCCATCATTACAGCGCTTCTAATGATTGCTCTGAAGCGGAACGTAGTCGTTCATACTCCGAAAAAAGCTCAGAAGCGCGCTTCTCATCGCCCACGCACTCACCGAACGTAACGGACTCGAGCATAATGTGTCGGGGAGAAATCACAATTGAACGTTCTTTCGCTTCGCGAAACGCACGAAGTGCCGCATCACAGTCCTTAAAGTGCAAATGAGTAAGTCCTAACAGTTCCAACGCCTCACCGATACTGGTGTCGCCTGCGTATGACACTGCGCGCGTAAATTCTACTCTCGCATCTTCCCATCGATCAGCA
The DNA here is from genome assembly GCA_002430725.1 of Candidatus Gottesmanbacteria bacterium UBA5942. Classification (GTDB taxonomy): domain Bacteria; phylum Patescibacteriota; class Microgenomatia; order UBA10105; family UBA927; genus UBA927. Next base: position 49,725 of record DJCU01000040.1, on the reverse strand, counting down.
CGTACAAGTGTTTTCCCCAGCGCTATGGCGGCATGGCCGTAGACATCTAGCACATCAGACAACATAAGGTGTTCATAACGACCCAAAATTCCAGAACGTGGATCATGGAGTCGCGTAAGATGCGCTTTCGCATCCTGATACATAACCTCATCACCGGGTAGCTCGTCAAACGGAACTGCCTCATAGAGCATCCCACGAGGCACCCAATACCACCCTTCACCCGCAGGCAAAATGACATTGCTATATATTCGTTGCGATTGTGTCCGGTTTGCTTTAACAAATTCCTCAACGTAAGTCGCAGGCGAAGCTTTTGGGAAAACGAGATGCGGAAAAGATTTAGTAAGTGATGCCTGATATCCCTCGATAGGTAATCGTACCGCATGAATAACTGCAGTGTCAGGTCGCACGCCCAGTGCATATCGCACGTATTGTGTGGTAAACAACGCAGTGTCCTGACTCATTAACAATATCGCTCCTGGGGCAGTATTTTCTAATATATCGATACCCATGTTGTCTGCAGTCCGATCTTTCGGTAACCCGACAAACCGCCACAGCGTGATACCTGAAATGGTGAGAGGATAAATAAGAAAGGTCAAAAATACCAGTACCATCACTGCTTTGCGCTTTGAAAGCGTCAAGCGGGGAGTGAGTATACCAGAAATAATCCGCAGTGTTTCGCCTAATCCTATACCGGAGGCGACACCCATGAGCACATAACTTGGCAATAAAAATCGTTCGTACGTCCCCAATGTAAAACGACTTGCGAGCGGAAAACTTGCGTAAAAGAAAAAGAGTGGCCCGACACAAAGAAGCGCTATCACCCATGACCAAAACCAAATGCGCTGTGTTTTATAAAGCGCCCACAACCCTACGATTGTCAACGTAATACCGACCCAACTCCAGTCGGTGACCAGAAAATTAGCGTATGCGACCACTGCAAACCACCGCTCAACAAGGGTTTCACCATACCCGCCACCGGATACAAACGTGCCATAGTCAGCGCGTGTCACGAGGCGCACAAATCCCGAAAGGTCTACTGCTCTATCCCAATTGATAATTGTATCCCGCACTGCCGCCACTGGCACGTAGGCGTACGGCAATAATCCAACCAAAAATGACAATATAGACAAAAATACCATGCGCATTGTCAGTTTCTTTTTATACGCATGCGTGTTTTTCCATATAAAATAGGAAAATGCTGGGACAAAAAACGCCATGACATGATGATGGGTGAGTGACAACCCAAATACAAAACACGCGTAATAAAAATATCGAAAATTCCGGGTTTCCTGCCAACGGTAAAGCAAAAACCAACACGCTAGAATAAACAAATCAAACATGGCGAACACTTCGGGAGTCGTACTGTACAAAAAGAAGAGATAATTAGACAAAAGCAGCAGTGAACCAAATAGCGCTGCCCATGTATTTTTTTTCGTCAAGTAATAAATGAGCAAAAATACAAGCCCAACGCTCATTGCATGAGGAATTGAAGAAAGCAAGCTTAATCGCCACGAAACGCTAAAAAACGGGAGTTTCGAAAGCAAAAAACCTAACAATGTATAGAGTGGATACCCAGGGGGATGCGGCACGCCTCCGATGTATGCTGCAGTAACGAGGTCTCCGCTATCGCCTGTATAAATTCCCTGTGCCTGAAACGCGAGAAACAGGACAAGCGATAGAACAAACATCACGAATGATACGATCATGTGGGCATTATAACAAACCGCTATGGTTCGTTACTGTATACAGAAGGCGCAACTTGAACCTGCAGTGCCAGTCGTCTGTGATTTGCAGGTATTTGTCGCAGGCTCACCGCTGGTTTCGTAGATCGTGTTCAAGTCTTCCTGAAATGCTTTTGATTCAGGAACAAAGCAGGTAGACAGATGCTCTCCGCTTGTTGAATTGATATAGATTTTCGCTAAGTTGCTACTGCCAGCAAGCTCTTGAAAGCGCGCTTTCAGTTCTCCTACGGTAATAAGCTCAGTAATGGTACTGGTAAAGTTTGGATAGGCACTTCCAGAAGTACCATCAGTACCCCAGTAAAATTGCCCTTTGGTAGCATAGTAGCGCAAATTTGCGTTATAAAACTCGGAAACAGTATTCCGAAGTGATGTATCGCGACCTTTTTTCAGTTGTTCGAAAGGATCGATAGTAGCGAGAAGTCCAACTGCAAGTGCTCCAAGAAGAGCAATAACGATAAGAAGCTCGATTAAGGTAAAACCTTTATTTTGGGCAAGATAATTTCTCATATAATCTAGGTTTATCATTATTTAAACTGCGATGTCAAGTTGTAAATAGGGGTAATAACAGAGATGACGATAAATCCGACACCAACCCCAAGAACAACCATAATAATCGGCTCTATGGCGGTCGTTAATCCCTTCACCAAATTTTCGGATTCTGACTGAAAATATTTTGACAGCTTAAGGAGTGTATCATCGAGCTTGCCGGTTTCTTCTCCGACTTTCATCATTTGAGATACGATTGGTGGAAACACAGGATACTGCGCAAATGTTTCTCCCAATGGAAATCCTCGTTCAACTTTTTTAGAAATATCGACAATCGCATTACGAAACAACACATTACCTAATGCGTCTTTGAGTATCCTGAGTGCATCGAGTAACCGTATACCGGAAGAAATAAGCATGGACAACGTACGTGTGAACTCCACCAATATGATCTTTTTTTGTAGCTCTCCGAATAGGGGAATATGCAGGATAAATGAGTCGATCACGAGCTCACCGATTGGTGTTTTTTTCCATCGCATAAAACCATACCCTCCGCCAACTACGAGTGCAATCATGAGCCACCACCAACCCACAAAAAAATGAGAAATAGAAATAAGCAGTTGGGTAGCAAATGGCAGATCAACCCCGAAATCAGCATATAACTCGGTAAGTTTCGGAATTACGACAGTCATCATAATCATGACCACAATTGCCATACCAATGATGATAATCACCGGGTAAATCATGGCGCCGCTTACTTTACTTCTGAAATCACGCTGCGACTCCAAACTATCTGCGAGTCTTGCGAGCACTTGGTCAAGTTGTCCCGAGGATTCTCCAGCGCGAATAAGGGCAATGTAAATTGCAGAAAAATGCTGAGGGTATTTTGCGAGTGCATCTCCTAAGTTTCCGCCACCGACTATCTGATGCTCAACCTCCATAAGGACGCTTCCCATAGCGGGATTCGTTGTTTGAATACGAAGAATAGAAAGCGCCTCGGGAAGAGACAACCCGGCAACAACCATGGTTGAAAGCTGTCGGGTAAAATTAACAATCTCACCAAAACCTACACGCTGAAACTGTGTGCCTGCCGCACTTTTTGAACGAGCGCGTGTCTCTGTAAGTCCAATAATAAATAGCTGCTTCTCGTGAAGTAATCGTGTGGCAGCTTCTTTGTTTGTGGCCTCCACGAGTCCTGTCGCTACTTTGCCCGCGCTATCCCGCGCTTTATAGGAAAAAAATGCCATACGTTATATTCCTCGCTTATATATCATCAGACTGTCCGCTGGAGCAGTCTGCCCAATTCTTCCGGACGGAGCGCAAATGCATTGGCAACCTCAAGACTGATTGCTCCCGACCGCACTGACTGGGCGAGTGATGTTTCAAGCGTCTGCATCCCAAACTCTGCGCTTGTCTGAATAATATTGTCTATTTGATGTGTTTTTCCTTCACGAATAAGTGTCCGCACTGCGGGTGTCGCAGTAAGAATTTCTGAAGCAGGAATTCTTCCTCCGGAAAGCGAGGGGATTAACCGAAGTGAAAGCACCCCTTCCAAAACGTTTGATAGCTGTAATCTCACCTGCACTTGCTGGTTTTCCTGAAAAACATCTACGATACGATCTACCGTTTGTGCTGCAGAATTTGTATGCAATGTCGCAAACACCAAATGACCTGTTTCAGCAATCGTAATAGCTGACTGTATCGTTTCCAAATCTCGCATCTCTCCAATGAGCACTACATCGGGGTCTTCGCGTAATACGCTCCGGAGCGCGACATTCCACGAGTGGGTATCACCGTGCATCTCGCGTTGCGAAACGATAGACTGACCAGTCGGGTATACGTACTCAATAGGATCTTCGATGGTCACGATATGGGTGGCACGATTTTGATTGATCATATTGATCATAGAAGCAAGTGTCGTGGATTTCCCGTGTCCAGTAGGGCCGGTTACCAACACGAGCCCTTGGCGCAACTTTACAAACTGATGACAAATATCAGGAAGCCCAAGTTCTTCGATAGTTTTTATTTTCTGAGGAATTAACCGGAACGCTGCTGCGATCGTTCCTTTTTGCATGTATACGTTTACCCGAAACCGACCGACCGCAGATGCTAATGAGTAATCGATTTCTTTGTTCGTTTCGTATACCTCTTTTTGCTCCGCACTCAATGTGCTATAGATGAGTTCTTTTGCGCTATCATCGGTAAGGATTGACGTGCCTTCCGCGGGAAACAATATGCCGGAGACTCTTATCATAGGAGGAAATCCGACAATAAGATGAATATCAGATGCTTCTTTGTGTGCTGCTTCTGCGAATAATTGTTGTATATCCATATATAAATAACAATAAACGACTAGAACGAAAATAACGAGCATATCCCACCACGATCTCTTGTTATGTTCGTTATTCTCGTCACTTTCGTTACTCTGGTTCAATAGTTAATCCTGCGCCACCCGAAGCACTTCTTCAATCGTGGTAATACCCTCAAGCGCCTTGAGGTAGCCATCTTGTTTCATCGTGATCATTCCTTCGCTAATTGCCTGTGTTTCTATCTCTTTCATTGTTGCGTGCGACAATGTCAGTTTACTGATCATATCGGTTACCGCAAATACCTCAAATATACCAAGTCGACCCAAATATCCCGCGCCACCGCAGGTTTCACATGTTGTGCCATCCACAGTCCCTTTGCCTTTGTAGAGCACCATCGGCTTATCTTGTGGCCATAAATTTCCGACAACTTTCTTTATATCAATAATAACTGCTTCTTCTGGGACGTATTCTTCTTTGCATGCAGGGCACAAGCGGCGGGCAATACGCTGACCAACCACTGCGTTTAGGGCGGAAGCGAGTAAAAATGGCTCTGCCCCCAAGTCAATTAACCGAGGAATTGCTCCTGAAGCATTGTTGGTGTGAAGCGTAGAAAATACCAAATGACCAGTTAAAGCTGCCTGTATAGCAAGTTCAGTGGTTTCTTGGTCACGAATTTCTCCAACCAGAATAATATTCGGATCCTGACGCAAAAACGACCGCAATCCTGTCGCGAATGTGAGTCCTGCTGCAGGATTAATCTGTACCTGATTGACACCGGTAATTTCGTACTCAACCGGATCCTCCAGTGTCATGATATTTACCTTGGCATTATTGAGGATGGAAAGCACCGAATATAATGTAGTCGTTTTTCCTGAACCAGTAGGGCCGGTAACCAAAATAACACCGTGTGGTCTGCGAATAGAGGATTCAAGATTTTTGATAGCCAATCCACGGAGACCCAAATCCTGCAACGTGGGGATACCACCTGATTTTTTGAGCAACCGCATGACCACCTTCTCACCGTGCACTGTAGGAAGCGTAGATACGCGAAGATCTACCTCACTTTCACTCATTTTGAAATTAAACCGACCGTCTTGGGGAATTCGTTTTTCGTCAATTTTTAAATCTGCCAATATTTTGATACGGGAAATCACCGCGTCCTGCAATTTACGCGGCAACATAAGCCGCTCCTGCAATATACCGTCAACACGATACCGCACCCGTGTTTCTCCAATTTGCGGCTCTATATGAATATCAGATGCCCGTATGCGTATGGCTTGCTCCAATATTGCCGATACAATTTGTGCGATAGGAGCTTCCCTGATAACTTCACCAAGATGTCCTGCTTCATACGTTTTGACTGCCGGGCCGGATTCTTCTAGCGCAGCGGTCACATCTGCGCCTAAATTTTGGGTATAAAGTTCGTTAATTGCTGATTTAATATCATCTTCGACACCCATAAATGCTTTTATGGGACGACCTGATTTTTTCTCGAGAAACTCCACTACTTGGAAATCAAGAGGGTCAAGCATGGCAACCGACAAAGCGCCTGGCTCTTTGGGTTCTATCTGAAATGGAACAAGCGTGTATCTACGCGCAACCGGTTCGGGAATAAAGTTAATAACGTCTGGTGTAATTGGACGACCGGAAATGGTGACAAAGGGGATACCAAGAGTCTCCGCCTTGGCTTTCGCAAACACTTCGGGAGTAACAATATGTTTTTCCTTGATGACTTCTTCAAATGAAACACCTGAATTCAACGCATCGGTACGAAGCCGCTCGGCTTGCTCTTCCGTTATAGCGTTTGCTTGTACTAAGCTGGTGATGATGTCTAGGGCAGGCATACAAATAACAAACCCACCTCTGAGTATAAACATACAGAGGTAACATTTGGTCTCTTATTCCATTATTCATAGGAACACGCACTATTGCAAGGGGAGGGAAAAGAAACGCTCTGGTAAATGAGTGATATTTTACCTACAATAATAGAAGATAGAGAAAAATATATATCCTGCTCTTCTCATAGTTCCTTTTTTATATATGCAAACCGTACTTTTTATTCATAACGACCTCACTATCAGAGAACAAGCAATACAAGAAGCAGTAGACAAGTGGGGCATTTCACCATTTGATTGTGTCAGACCCTCCTCAGACACATTGTCTATTGGCATTAAAGAAATCCGCACATTTATGAAACGTCTCTCTTTATTGCCTCAGCAGGGGACACACACTGCTGGCATCATCTCTGACGGAGAGCGCTTGACGATGGAAGCACAACAAGCGCTTTTAAAAACCCTCGAAGAGCCTCCCGCACACGCATACATCGCAATCGGAGTTTCAAATATCCACGCCATCTTGGGAACAATTGTCTCGAGATGCGAATGTCGACTACTTACATCAACCGTTAATAATTCGGCAGCACCCGCTCCATCATTAGACCTCCAAGCTTTTTTTGCGCTATCAAAAGGTCAAAAAATAGCACACCTATCCACTCTCGGAAAAACGAAAGAAGATTTGTTACCGTGGATAGATACCGTTATCACGACACTTCGAAATGAACTTGTTAACGCAAAGCATCACGCGAATACAGCGCATAAAACCGCGTTTCTTCACGCGCTTCTTGAAACTCGCAAATATCAAGAAAACAATGTAAATATACTGCTCCAATTGGAAGCCGCGGCGCTCGCGCTCCCATAACAATCAATATTCCCAAAACATGGCTAGACAAGGCAATATATGATCGAGTACAATGATTTTTAGAGCGGATTAGTCGCTCGCTTTTTTCTTTAGGGATGTATAGCAGATATGGCAAAAACTTCTGATAAATATACAGGTGAACAAATAGTAGTCCTCGAAGGATTGGAGCCGGTACGTAAACGGCCGGCAATGTATATCGGCACCACAAGTCAGGCAGGTGTACAACACTGCTTAAACGAAATAATCGACAATTCTATTGACGAAGCGCTTGCAGGATTTGCAAAGCACTGTTGGATCACGCTACGAGCTGATGGCGCGACTGTCCGCGATGATGGTCGAGGTATCCCGGTTGATAAAGTTCCCAAATATAATGTATCCGCGCTAGAGCTGGTTATGACCAAGCTCCATGCCGGAGGAAAATTTGAAGGACAGGCATACAAAATTTCCGGAGGTTTGCATGGCGTTGGAGCATCGGTTGTGAATGCGTTGTCCACCTATGTCAAAGTAGAAGTACATAGAGATGGCAAAGCATGGGTACAAGAGTACAAGCAGGGGAAGGCGATCGCTCCGATTAAGGCTACTGGCAAAGCAACCGACACCGGCACAACAACGACATTTTGTCCTGATCCTGAAATATTCAAAGAAGGAACTGACTTAAGTTTTGAAATGGTGAAAAAACAGGTACGTGATCGTGCCTATCTTATCGCAGGTCTTGCATTCCATTTAATCGATGAACGAACTGGCGAAGAAGCAAATTATTATTTTGAAGGCGGTATAAAATCGCTTGTCGCGGCACTGAATCGAAACAAAGTCACACTGCATGAACCTATTTATCTTTCAAAAACAGATGGCGACATGTCTATAGAAGTCGCAGTGCAGTACAACGACAGCTTTTCTGAAACATTGGAATCATTTGTAAACGTCATTCCCACCCCTGAAGGAGGCACACATCTTACCGGTTTCCGTATGGCACTTACCAGAGTCGTCAATGACTATGCCAAAAAAATTGGTGCTGCCAAAACAGAAAAAGACGTCATGATCGGAGACGATATGCGCGAAGGATTAACTGCCATCGTCTACCTCAAAATGCCAAGCCAATATCTCCAATTTGAAGGACAAACAAAAGGAAAATTAGGAAACGCTGAAGTGCAACCGTTTGTAAACTCTGCGGTAAAAGAAGCACTCGATACATACTTTGAAGAAAATCCTTCCGAAGCCCGTAGAATATTAGAAAAAGTATACTTAGCAGCCAAAGCGCGTCTCGCAGCCAAGGCAGCCAAAGACGCGATTATCCGAAAAGGTGCGCTCGAAGGAGCAAGTCTCCCAGGAAAACTTGCCGACTGTCAGGAAAAAGATCCTACGATCTCGGAGCTCTTTATTGTTGAGGGAGATTCAGCAGGTGGAAGCGCCAAGCAGGGGAGAGACCGCAAATTCCAAGCTATTTTGCCGCTTCGCGGAAAAATTCTTAATACGGAGCGCGCAAGACTCGACAAAATTGTGGAATTTGAAGAAACAAAAGCACTTATTATCGCGCTCGGCATGGGTATTTCCGAGAGCCTTAACCCCGAAAAACTTCGTTATCACCGGATTGTCATTATGACTGATGCAGATGTTGACGGTGAACACATCATGACGCTTCTTCTTACTTTCTTCTATCGACATCTTCCGTACGTCGTGGAACACGGACACCTCTACATCGCGCAACCACCACTTTTTAAGATTACATTCGGCAAAAACAGCTTTTATGCGTATTCAGACGAAGAGCGAGATGCAGTCGTCAAACGCCACGCGGGTCTTTATAAAACAGCACCAACGATACAGCGCTATAAAGGTTTAGGAGAAATGAACCCAGAGCAACTCTGGGAAACGACCATGAACCCGCAAAATCGGGTCATGCGGCAGGTAAAACTTGACGATGCCGCAGCAGCTGACGCAGTATTTACCATGCTTATGGGCGATGAAGTGCCGCCACGTAAGCGGTTTATCCAAACGCACGCAAAAACCGCAACGCTTGATATTTAAAAACGTGACGGTAAAAAAAGAAATACTATATTAACGATATACAAAAGGAGGATTATATGAACCTATCAGTCATTAAACCAGGAAAGAACCCACCAGAAGACATAAACGTTATCATCGAAATCCCAGAAGGATGCATGGTGAAATATGAAATGGACAAAGAAGCAGAAATCGTCATGGTCGATCGTTTTGTACGCACCACCATGGGATATCCGGCTAACTATGGATTTGTTCCAAACACCAAATCAGGAGACGGAGACCCGGTGGATGTTATGGTCTTGTGCTCACAACCACTGCACCCTGGAGTGATGATTAACGTCACGCCAATCGGCATGCTGGAAATGGAAGACGAATCTGGCATCGACATGAAAGTTGTCGCAGTCCCGAGTGAAAAATCAGACCCCTTCTACGGAGTCATGAAAGATATCGGTGACGTTCCAGAACCAACCAAAGCGAAAATCAAACACTTTTTCGAGCACTATAAAGAACTTGAACCAGGCAAATGGGTAAAACTCAAGGAATGGAAAGGAAAAGCTGTCGCCCAAAAAGAAATAATGGACGGAATAAAGAATAAATAACAAATGCAACGAAAATAACGAAAACAACAAACATATAGTATTGTATTTGTCATTCTCGTTGTTATCGTTATATTTGTCTTAAATTATATGGCAGAAATCGGCAAAATCCAGGAAAGCAATATCGTCACCGAAATGCAAAAGTCCTACATGGACTACGCAATGAGTGTCATCGTCTCTCGTGCACTTCCAGATGTACGTGATGGCTTAAAACCGGTACATCGAAGAATTCTCTATGCCATGCACCAGACTGGATTGCATCACAGTTCAAAATACAAAAAATCTGCAACTGTAGTCGGAGAAGTCTTGGGTAAATATCACCCACACGGAGATTCCTCAGTCTACGAAGCGTTGGTGCGTCTCGCGCAGGATTTTTCGATGCGATACACCCTCGTTGACGGACAGGGAAACTTTGGCTCGGTTGACGGTGATCCACCAGCCGCCATGCGGTATACAGAGTGTCGTCTGGACAGTATTGCCGATGAAATGCTGCTAGACATTGAAAAAGAAACCGTAAATTTCTTGCCAAACTTTGACGGTTCAATCCAAGAACCGGTATGTTTGCCTGCAAAACTCCCGAATTTACTCCTTATGGGAAGCGAGGGTATTGCCGTTGGTATGGCAACGAAAATCCCGCCGCACAATTTATCCGAACTCGTTGATGCAATCATTTTTATGATCGGCAAATCAACGATCGATAAAAAAGGAACAGCGAGCACCAACGATGTCGGTGAAAGCAAACGCTTTGGCATGACATTTGATGTCACACTCGAAGATCTTATGGAGTTCGTACAAGGGCCAGACTTTCCGACTGCCGGAGCGATTTATGACATCAACGAAATAAAAAATGCGTATTCAACAGGCAAAGGCAAAATCGTCATGCGTGGCAAAGCGGAAATCGAAGAAATGGGTAATGGGAAAAGTATGATCGCGATTACTGAATTGCCATACCAGGTAAATAAGGCAAATCTTGTCGCAAAAATTGCTGATTTGGTCAAAGACAAAAAACTTGACGGTATTTCTGATCTTCGAGATGAATCAGATCGCAGAGGTATTCGGGTAGTCGTAGAGCTCAAACGCGATGCCCAACCCAACAAAGTACTCAATAACCTCTATAAATTCACTGAGCTACAAACGACATTCCCGGTAAACGTGGTGGCACTTGTCGATGGCACACCCAGAACGCTCACGCTTCGCGAAATTTTAGAAGAATACTTGAGACACCGCCATGATGTCATTTATCGAAGAAGCGAATTTGAACTTAAAGAGGCAAAGGCACGTGAGCATATCCTTGAAGGTCTCAAAATAGCGGTTGACCATATCGATGAAGTTATCGCCATCATCAAAAAAGCCAAAGATGCAGATGATGCCAAAACCAAGCTCATGGCGCGCTTCAAGCTGTCAGAAATTCAGGCAACCGCCATCCTCGATATGCAACTGCGCAAACTCGCGGCACTCGAACGCCAAAAAATTGAAGATGAACTTGCCATGATCAGAGAAACAATTGCGTACTTAAACGATCTCTTGGCACATCCCGAAAAAATCCTCAAAGTTATCAAAGAAGAACTCGTCAAGCTCAAAGAAAAATACGGTGATAACAGAAAGACCCGAGTATACAAAAGTAGAGTCGGAGAGCTTTCTGACGAGCAACTTATTCCTAACGAAGAAACCATCATTACCATGACCGAAACGGGCTACATTAAGCGGGTGCCACGCACTACTTTTAAGCTACAGGAGCGAGGAGGTAAGGGAGTCATCGGTATGACAACCAAAGATGAAGACGCGATTGACCGACTCGTAAGCGCCCACACGCACGATAATATGCTCTTCTTTACCGAAAAAGGAAAGGTGTACCAGGTACGAGTCTGGGATATTCCAGAAGCAAGCAGACAATCCAAAGGGCAGGCAGTTGTGAACCTCATAAACATCGAAAGCGCTGAAAAAGTCACCTCTATGTTGGCGTATTCGCTGAAACGCTCAGAACAAAAAGAGAAAGGTTTGGAATACATTCTCATGGCGACCAAAAAGGGAGTCGTCAAGAAAACAAAACTTTCCCAGTATGAAAACATCAGGCGTAATGGCTTACTATCCATAAAACTTGAGTCAGGTGATGAACTTATCTGGGCAAAACTTACGAGTGGCAATGATGATGTGCTGCTTGTCACCCATGACGGCAAAACCATACGATTTTCGGAAACTGAAGTACGACACACAGGTCGCGACACCATGGGTGTACGGGGTATTCTTCTGAAACCCGGTGATTACGTAGTCGCGATGGAAGTTATCGGCAGCGAAAATAAAAAAGCGGACTTTTTGACCCTTATGGAAAAAGGGCTTGGTAAAAAAACCAATATCACAGGATTCCCCAAGCAGAAGCGGGGAGGACAGGGAGTAAAAGTCGCAGAGATTAAACCCAAAACTGGAAAAGTTGTGTTATCACAAATGGTACCCGAAGGAAGCGAAGAAGTTATTCTTACTTCCACCAAGGGGCAGGTCGTCAAGCTGCCGATGAAATCTATTCCGCAGCTGTCCCGCGCCACGAGCGGTGTCATACTGATGCGGTTTACCGATAAGAACGACACCATCGCTGCGGCAACGTGCCTTACAAAATAAATGGAATCATTTCTCCAGCCTGTATTGATTGCGCTTGCGCTTATGTCGAGCTATGCGCAAATGACCTATACGCTTGTTGCTACCTCATTTAATAGACAGGTCGCAAAAACTCAATGTGAAAAAGATGGGAAAGAATTTCTTAGCTGGTGTAGCGGCACAAAATACGAATGTGTGCAAAAGCTTGCTGATGCAGGTGTTGCATGTAACGGCACGAGCCAGCGATGTTTAGGCTTTTGCGTAACCTCGGGAACAGGTACTGGTGTGTGCAGTGAATACCAACTCCCGAAACAGCTCTATGATAAATACGTCAATGTCACACCACAAGAAGTTTTAGGACAACTTCCTGCTGCAATTATTAACCAATCATGTCTCGCGCAATAGAAAAAAGATCTACCTATCTATCAGGCATATTTACCAATGGGGGAGAAAAATATCCCGTCCGCATCGAAGTAACACACACAAGAAATGGCTGGCAAGCACTTTGCACGACAGAATTGCCAAGACGAGGGGTAATACCGCCATACACTGGCTCATTTGGGCCATTTAATGAACGCAGTGAACTGCTTGGCGCACTACGAAAAACACTTTCAAATATTCAAGAAATTATTGAGCTATAATGCGAGTGACATGAGAGAAGCATTTCGTAGAGGATGGCGCGATGCATACACTATCGAACGAACGCGAAGCCGCTTTGGTTTTTGCACCTCTATGCATATGTCGCTCAGATTAGCTGAGAGAGAACAGGAGCTTCATCAAAAATCTCGAAGCGAGGCTGCTATAAACACTCTGGGATTATGGATAGGATCAGCTTGGCAATCTATTCGATATACAGGACGTACATTTTTTCCAAAGCCAACCACCGAAATAATTGTGATGCTTCCTACTGACACAGAAAGAAAAAAATAACGGGTTAGCGAAGCTCAAATGTCACCGTAACGGTTTTACTCACCGTACCGCTTCCTGGTTCAACCGCACCGCCACCACCGCCACCACCCTCCATCCGCGCATAGTAGGGAACTGCCTGCTGTGATGCTCCAGCCTCCGTAACACTGACTACTTTCCCTAATTTCTGGCCTGTCGACTGCGCGACTTTTTCAGCTTTCACTTTTGCATTGCTAAACGCTGCGTCAAGAAGCGCGGTCGCTTGTTCGCTCGTATCATCAAAAGTGAAATTCGGGCCGTACACGTTGTTTGCCCCGGTATTTGTAAGTACTCCGGCAAGTGCAGATGCCTGATCTACATTTCGTAGTGTTATTTCAACGGTATTACTGACATTCCACTGTCCTGGGCGATACTTTTGCCGACCATCTTCATAGTATTGTTCCTGGTTTTGATAAATATTCAAACTTTGCGTCTTGATATCATCTTCTGTGACACCAAACACTTTCACCGCAGCTATGATCGCTTCCACCTTGCGGTTTACATCGTTCACTGCGACAGTTTTGTCATCATTAAACGCATTGACCCCTGCTGAAAAAACAGCAATTTGGCTTTTTTCTTGCGATTTCGCTTCGCCCACGACCGTAACGGTTTGGGTTGGAGCAACGTGAATTCTGCCCCACGAGGGAAGGAAAAGACCACCCACTGCAACCAACGTCACTAACAGTACACTACTTACAATAATTGCGACACTTAATGGTTTATGTTCCATATAAATAATTGCTCCTCTGTATGTATAATGGGGCGAAGTCGCCCCCATTGTCAAATGTGAATTTGCTATACTAATTTCATACCTATGAAACTAGATGGTACATTACTCGCGCAATCGATACTCGATTCGTTAAAAATACAGGTGGGTGGCTTACAAAAAAAAGGCGTTATCCCAACGCTCGCGGTCATTCTGATAGGTGACGACCCGGCATCTCTTGCGTACATTAAACAAAAACAAAAAGCAGCAGAAGCAATCGGAGCTCGCGTCATCTTTGACCACCAGCCCCCGGCACTTACCGCAGGAGGACTGTATAACCTTATTACTAAATACAATAAAGACACGTTGGTGCATGGACTTATTGTCCAACGACCTATCCCCAAAGAAGTGGGCGTAGTGAACGACACGTTGGACGATGTCTTACCAACAAAAGATGTCGATGGATTTTTATCCGGCTCACCGTTTGATGTACCGGTGGCTATGGCGGTCGATGAAATGCTACAAGCCATATACCGCGAGTCACCTGCGCAACAAAAAGAATTTAGCCATTGGCTCAAAGAAAAACATATCGTGGTCATTGGCAGGGGAGCAACTGCAGGAGCTCCTATTTTTCACTATTTACAAAAAAAGCATACGAGGGTCACACAAATTCATTCCCAGACACCCGACCCCCAGAGTCATATAAAAAACGCAGACATTATCATTTCGTGTGTCGGACGCGAACGGGTAGTCACTCGGGACTCGGTAAAACCCGGTGCTATCCTTATCAGCGTTGGCATTTGGCGTGATGCTAAAGGAAAATTACGAGGAGACTATGAAGAAAATGATGTCGCTGACATTGCGGGTTGGTACACACCCACCCCCGGAGGAGTTGGGCCGGTAAATGTCGCCTGTCTTATGCAAAATCTTATAAAAGCTTGTATGATGCAATAAGAAGGGTAACCTAACACTATGAAAAATCTCGCTGGTGCTATTGTTCTATTTTTTATACTACTTTTTGCCTACACCAAACTAGCCGGGCCTATCCCATTTTCGTTATATAATGTCGTTACCCAAAAAACAGATACCTTTACCGTTTCCGGTGAAGGAAAAGTGACTATGGTACCTGATATCGCAGTTGTGCATGTCGGGGTAACTTCCCAAGGGTCTACCGTCACTCGCGTACAACAGGAATTAAATACCAAAATAAATGCAATGAGTGACGCGATAAAAAAACTGGGGGTAGACGAAAAAGATATAAAAACTAGCTACTACAACATTTCTCCGGTATATGACTACTCGTCAGATACCCAACGCATCACTGGTTACCAAGCGAATTCAAATCTTACTATCAAAGTAAGAAAAATAGATAACGCCAATGCGGTTATCGATGCCGCAACAGCACAGGGAGCAAACCAAGTAGGTGGCATATCGTTTGATGTCGATGACAAAACAAAAGCAGAAAATCAGGCACGTGAAGCCGCGGTCGCTGATGCAAAATCCAAAGCAGAAGCTGCAGCCAAAGCCGCTGGCTTTACTCTGGGAAGGGTCATAAACTACAGCGAAGGTGGTGGAGCTGGCCCAAGACCGCTCATGTATGATGCCGCAGAAAAGCTATCTGTTTCTGGAGGTGGCGTGCCTACCGAGGTAGAACCAGGGTCTTCTGAGATCACTGTAAATGTCATGCTAAGCTACGAAATCCAGTAATTTTGAAGCTAGCTAGCCACAAAAAAGCTTTACTATCGGTGACAGTAGGCGTCACTATAGGTCTTGCCGGTCATTCCTCCACAGGGTAAAATGGTTATTCCAACGCCCCGTTTGACGTTTATTGTGGAATTTTACTATGGGAAGAACACATATAAAACCAATTCAGCAGCCGGATGATATTACCTGTGGACCGACATCTCTTAAGCACGCGCTCGAAGTGGTAGGGAAAAGAGTGTCAATGAAACGGTTAATTTCATTATGCAAGACCGGTAGAAACGGTACAAGCACAAAACACATGATCGAAGCCGCCAATAAACTCGGGCTATCTGTCTTGGTCATGGAATACGCAACTTTACACCATCTGCAGAGTGCACTCAAATATCGCCCAAAGGAGCAGCGCGCAGTTATTGTTTCTTACCTTTATGATCTGGACGATAAATATCGACCGCAAGAAGAATCAGGTCACTGGGCTATGGTCGCTTCGTATCTTGCAAGTAAATCTCGAGTAGTACTTCTCGACAGCGCAACGGGAAAACGAAAGTCCTATGACTGGGCGGATTTCCGATCACGCTGGTGGGATTTTGATTACAAAAGAAAACGAGTGAAAAAAAATAGCAAAAAATTTCGGCTTATCAGAAAATGGCAGCCGCAACTTATGATGGTTGTTGCCCGCGACCCGGAAAGCTTGCCGTATTTCCGTACCGAAACCGCCCGGGTATTTATTCCTTAAAAGACTTTTTGTGTCTCCGTAAAGTGGACTGCACGATCTCCCATACAAAATCGGCAAATGTCATCCCTGCTGCTTTATAGGAAACGGTCATACCGTATTCTTCGTCATCGCTTAATCCAGGATTTGAATTTATCTCCAAAAACATCGGCTCATCACCCTGACACCGCACATCAAACCTCGCATAATCACGATACCCAAATGTCGTGAATGCTCGCTTACTCATATCTTCAATCTTGTGCTGCATAGCTGGAGTGAGTTTCGCAAGTAGCACCCCTGAATTATCGTAGTCCGAGTGTGTGGCATCCCATCGACTTTCATAGGTCAAAAAGGGTACATCGGTTGTTTTGGTATACAACACTTCTGATATAGGTAACACCGTAAGTCCACTCGCTTTCTCTATAAGCGTCACCTGAAACTCACGCCCCGTCAAGAACTCTTCTGCATATACCGGCTGCTTATATTCTGCGAGTCTTTTTTTTACGATAGTTATCAAATTTTTCTCATCCTTTACGATAGCCTCCTTCGACAACCCGACACTGGAATGTTCCGAGCTTACTTTGACGATGAGTGGATACCGAAAATCCTGTCGTATCGATTCGTTTCCGGTATGAAACAACTGCCACTTGGCAGTCGGAAGTCCATGCTCATCCAAGCGATTTTTCATGACCGACTTATCACAGGAGAGTAAGTAGGTATCCAAAGTCGCGCCAGTATATACGAGGTTTCGCGCATGAATGTGCTCATATGCTTTCACTGCGTATGGCGTGTCTACACCTGTCCATTCGATCAGATTGAACACTAAATCATTTGGCAAAGCCATAATCACTTTTTTGAAATCTCGCTCGGTAATAGGAGCAAGGGTAGTGACTGCTCCTTTTTGTTGCAGTGCTTCCGCTACCTCCACTGCTGACTCCTCAGTATCCTCTTCAGCGACCAGATGCGTGGTCTTTGTCGTAAATCGTGCAGCTGGTTTGTTGTATAGGACTGATATGCGCATATAACACCTCCTACTGGCGTATTTTCACCGATGTATAATTTTTACCGGTCAAACCGGCTATATGTATGTTTTCAGTCAAAAATTTTCCCTCTGATAGTTGTTTCGGAGAGTAGATATATGGCACAAAACTATCACCCTGCTTTTGCAGCACTCCTGCACCAATCCAAAATTTCACAACAGACGTTTTCGTAGTGCCGACTGCGATAGAATCTTTGAGCGGTCGAGTGATCACAAATATTTTATCTGGCGCTCGGTAATACGGCCGCCGCTTCGAAACCCGCGCGTATCCTTCGTGGATCAAAAAAACTTTTTCTTTCCAGAGTGGATCATCTGTTTGTCCAGGTTTCACTCGGACATTGAGTTCTACGAGCCCTGCCTGTTCCGGTGTGAGCGTGGGTAAACCACCTAATGTTTTTTTAACATCTTCAATTGATTGCTCCAGCTCAATAATAAAATCATTGTAACTTCCATACTGATCACCAACACGATTGAGAGTAAATAATACATTCTTCGGAATATATGACTTCATAAACTCGAGCAAGTTTCGAAAACCTGCAATATACTGATCAGTCTCTTTTTTGGGAATATTATCCATGTACTCCAAAATCACATCATCAGAATAAAAGTCCAAGACAACCCCCGGCTTGTATATCGCAGCGATGGGACGCAACCAATGGGCATAATACATAAGACTAAAAACTTCAGCCCAATCCGGCTCTGGAAACTCTTCTAATCGCCATAATTTATATCCACCAAACACAAGCGTAAGTTTGATGGGTTCATTACGAGAGACATTCAAGTGAATAGCATTACGAATATGAGATAAATATTCAGGACTCACCGAATACTTTCGAAACTTTTTGGAAAGCAACAATGTGTATATATTTGTTTCTATATCTGAACCAATCAACGGAACGGATAGTGGGGCTGCGAATGCATCAAGCTGTTGTTGTATGTATGAGGTAGGGGTCATGCCTAATTATTTGCTATGAAACTTATCGTGTATTTGCTTCAGCTGTGGGTTCGTGACATGGGTATAAATTTGAGTCGTAGAGACATTTTTGTGCCCCAATAACTCTTGGATAGCCCGTAAATCCGCCCCATTTCCCAACAGGTCTGTCGCAAAACTGTGCCGCAACCCGTGCGGCGTAATCTTTACCATCAACTTTGCTTTTTTGACATACTTTTCAACGCCCCGCTGCACCGAGCGCGCGGTCAACCTGATTGATGCGCCTGTCGTATCGTGCTCATCAGGAGTTCTGCCACTATATCGGATAAATACTGGTCGCATATCGTCTTCGCGAGTGGCAAGATACCTTCGCAGCCAATCTGCAGCCCGCTCGGACAAAAACACAATACGCGTTCTTCTTCCTTTACCAACCACACTAAACTCACGTCTATCAAGGTTTATCTGATCACGATTGAGACTGACAAGTTCCGATACCCGAAGACCGGTAGAAAATAACACCTCGAGTATCGCTTTATCTCTCGTTCCTTCCTTTGTGTTCATGTCGGGCATGTTTAAGAGTCGCTCCACATCGGTATGCTCCAAAAACTTGATAGACCTGCTTTCCGCCTTGGGCAAATCAATTTTGTCGGGCGAAATAGTAGGGATGTCTCGCTTTGCTGCGTATTTTAAGAAACTCCGGAGTGCGATCAGGTGATAGTTTTGGGTAACTCGCTTGAGGCTCATACCTTTTTCATCGGCAAACCGCGCGAGATACAACCGATAATGCCGAATACTTTCTGCGGTAATATCCGTAATTTTCACGGGGGCAGTTTTCACGGATGGGGGAGGGGAGGCAGGGTCGGCCGGGCTCGTCAAAAAGTGCACAAATCGCGACAAATAGTGCCGATAATTCCGTATCGTCAATTGCGAAACATTTCGCTCAATTTCCAGATATTCTAAAAAATCTTTGATAAGTTGTTCTAAATCCATATGTTCATTGAGACGTCTATACAACCATGATTGTACGACATGACGCCAGTTGTCAATATGTTAGAATATCTCTATGACCCCGTTTCAGAAGAAGCAGCTTGCCCTGATGCGCCAGATGGAAACCATGCTCGCAGCGGACTCTCGCGTCTCAACAATCGTACCTATGCAGACTGACTTTGCCTCAGACAATCAGCTATGTCTGAGCCTCAACGCATTTGTACCGGAAGCAATTGCTGCGTCCATTCAGAACAAGCTAATCGAACCATTACAACGCCTTGATCCAACACAATATTATTATCAAAAACAATCACTGCATGTGACATTTCATAGCATCCGAATCATCCATAATCCGCCCACATATAGCCAAAAAGATATTGAAACATCGCGCGGTCTGCTTACCAAACTTATCCCGTCAGAACGGCCATTTCCGTTTGTATGGCATGGCGTGTTAGCGCTGCCAACAAGTGTCTCGGTCATCGTCCTTATTACACCTCGGTACAATCGATTTATCCATCGCATACGCCATGAATTTGTGCGACATGGTATCCCAGACGACAAAAAATACTTCTCGGACACCATGGTATTTGCCAATACAACCATCTGTCGATATACCCATACACCGACTCCAGAATTTCTGAAAAAACTACAAACATTAAAAGATACGGACATTGGCAGCGGAGTCATTGATACAGTGGCGTTGGTAGAGACAAATGCGGGTGCACATCCGTCAAAAACACGCGTTTTAGGGACGTATCGTTTTCTTGAGAATTAGCCTCAATTTTAAGCCTCTGTAATGACCTACAAGGCCCCTGATTATTAAAAGACATACAAGTGATCATCTCACAAAACGAACTAAAAACTATTTAGCTTACTAGAACGCGAAAACTCTGAAAACTCAGCAGGGTTTTCTTGATAAGCGGACAAACACAAACCAGTGACGAGTTAAGTGGCAATACAGTAAGAGAGGAACATATAAGTACACATCATAAAATTACGATATATTGATGCACAAATGTCAGATAATGATAGGCGCACAAAAAGTGACTATTCGGGCACACCTCGCTTCATAATGTCGTAAAAGTATTATTGTGCGACTTATACCATTTTCCCGCTCCCAGGCATATTTGGCCTAAAAAGGAGTCATGCCAAAAAAGCTAGGATTGTTGCAAAGAGGAGTATATGCATCAGTCGCTCAAGCTCATGCAAAATACTGCACTCTCTCGTGGCTACTTTGTGCGTACTGTTTTTGTGTTCAATATCGACAACAATATGACAGTCAAATAAGGTCGTTCGGGTTTTTTATATAGCATACCGTTTAGCGCATTAATACGCTCTATATTGTCATTTTCGAGGCTACAGAACCCTACTCCGGAGATAACGTATACACTGGAGATGTCGCAATTTAGCGCGTTTTTACGCTCTATATAAAGATTTATGAGGCTACGTTGACACTGTGTATTTCGTAGGGGCTAATTTAGCTCATTAATACGCGCTATATTGTCATTTTCGAGGCTAATTTCTAATACAACAGAATAACATTCAGGTGTCAGAATAGAGCGATAATACGGTCCAAAACTATATTATCAGCCTCAATGCTACACGATGCTGCGCACCATTACGCATGATTAGCATTGCATAGGCACGTCTGCCAAACGTGTATATCTTTTCGGTTTTATTTAGACTGTTCTAATGCGCTAAAGTAGCGTTTTTGAGGCTACGTTTCGACACTCTGCTCCGAGTGACATAACGCTATTTAGCCCGTCATAACAATCCAAACTGCTATTTTATCGCACACTTTGTGTACTCAAGGGAGCGGGTGGAATGAGGCGAGCGTACGAGTGAAGAGTGATAGGAGTGCTCTACCCTATAGTTTTATAGACAACCTGAAGCTAGTTTAGCTTCAAATGGAGGGTTGTGAAAACAGTTGTCTGAGGCCGTGAAAATATTTATCCACATAGTGTCCTATAGTTTTATAGACGTATATCAAACTATATCAACTATATCAAACTATATCACTCTCCCACTCCCCACGTTCTATGCCTAAATAGCCGCGCGCCAATTCACTGTTAAAAGCAAAATAACAAATACAATCGCGACAACTCCAAAAAATTCCCATACCGTTCGCTTATATAGTCGATCTGAGAGATACTGTTGACCCATGCCAACCAGTCCGTAAAAGACTGTTGTTAAAAAAAGCGCCAAAAGCGTTGTCCTGACAGGCCAAAGTGCAAATATCCAGGCTAACTCAACACATACGACAGTAATAACAAGTGTCAGATCCTTCACTGACTTCCCTATATATGACTCCAAATTTGTCGCCCATAAAATCTGCAGTGTTAATGGATACGTCACGAGCCCTACGAGTATCGCATTGATGATGCCAGGAAAACGGTATGCGAGGATTGTCTGCAGCAGCAAAAAGTATGTCGCGAGTGTAAGCAAAAATCCTACTGAGTGCGCCGCACGAAGCAGCGCTATGGTTCGCGCAACAGCTACATTGTAAATATTTTCAGTGAGTAACAATGCATACATACCGACTGCGTAAAGCGCTGCGATCGGCAACCGAGTAAGCCAACGTGTTGGCAAAAGAAAATAAAACACTGCAACTGCTGCTGTAAAAAACGATGGCAAGATCAACAGTGTCGCCCACTCGTGTCCTTTTAAATCTTCACGCAATGCAAACGCACAAAGTAAATAACTTAACACAGCAAGCACTCCCACCATCGGATATCGAAAATCCAATGACACCAGTTGTGTCGTCATAAGCACCGCGGTGAGAAGCCCAGTAATAATGACAAACTGCTGGCGTTTCGAAAATGGTTGAGTCCTGTCCCAACGCTTAAAACGCTTCGCAATACGATCGATTATTTGTTTTATCATACGTCACTTCCCTCTTCTTTTGGCATCAACTACAACTTGTCGCGAGTATACACTCCTATTCCATAGTAGTATATACGTTTTGTACATCGTCAAGCGATTCTAATGCCAATATAAGTGCTTCATTTTTGAGGCGCACATCCGCTTGAGGACTCACAGAATTTAACGGCCGCATAATAAGCGATGCATGTTCGATGACCAGTGATGAAGATTCAAACACCTGCCTTACCGCAAAAAGCTCAGTATACTTTGTGTACACTTCATACACGTCATCACGTTCGATAACATCATCTGCTCCAGCGCCTATGGCGCGATCAAGCATCGCATCAAAAAGCATGTCTGATTTTGCAATCAAAAGTACCCCGTTTTTCTGAAACTGAAAACTCACTGCTCCCGGAGTTGCTAATGATCCACCCGCGCGATCAAATGCATGCTTTACCGCAGCAGCCGTACGTTGATGATTGTCAGTCGCGGCTTCCACTACATACGCGACTCCCCCCGGCCCGTATCCTTCATAGGTAAGATTTTCAAACGCAGTAGCCCCCGACCCTGCTCCTTTGGCTATCGCCCGTTCTATATTGTCTTTGGGCATATTTACTTGCTTTGCAAGTTCAATTGCTAACCGTAATCGGAAATTTTTATCAGGATCTGTAAGGCCGCCGCCTTCGCGCACCGCCACTGTAATACCGCGGGAGGCACGAGTAAATTCACGACTTTTAACAGCGTCAGTTGTCGCTTTTTGGTGTTTGACTTTACTCCACTTTGAATGACCGCTCATACCAGTACAATATTGTATCTTCTGTCTTGACTTTTCTCAAGAAACTCTGGTACGCTTCATCACCATGAACGATGTAATTGTTTCTGATCAAGCGGCTATAAATGCAGCACTCGCCCAAGATTGGAAAGAGGCAATTCGGATAAATACTGCACTTCTTAAAACCGACAAAAACAACATTAGTCTCCTCAACCGTCTTGGCTTTGCATACCTCCAAAGTGGTCAATTCACCTTAGCCAAAAAAACATTTCAGCGCGTCATCAAAATTGACGAATACAACCAGATTGCCATAAAAAATATAAAAAAACTAGGAAGCGTTCGCCAAAAAGACCTTATCAAAGCAAACAAAACCCACCTCGCTCCCCTCTCGTTCCTCGAAGAACCCGGCAAAACAAAAATTGTTGAATGTGTAAACGCTGCCCCTATGGCAGTGCTTGCAACTGTCTCACCGGGAGAAGAAGTCGAACTGAAAGCAAGAAACCATGTGGTAGAAGCGAGGAATGCAGCCAACACCTATCTTGCCGCGCTTCCCGATGATTTATCGTTCCGCCTGATAAAATTTTTGGCGGTCGGTAACACCTATCAAGCACTTGTGAAATCCATCGGAAAAAACACTCTGACATTATTTATTCGTGAAATTGGCCGCGGCAAACGGTTTGAAAACCAACCATCGTTTTCAACGACAGCGTTGTACGTACCGTTTACCCGCAACGAGCGCGAAGATGATGGGACACCAACTGAAACTGACGACAAGGAAACGGAAAACGAAGAGTAAATTGCCTCTCCCTTCTTACTTATACTGGGACGCGTATTTTTCACCAAGCAACACAACAAGATCAGCGCCAGTACCTCGTCCAATATCACTTTCTCCCTCAACTTTTTTACAACCAAAGTAGTCCGCAAGGTAATCTGCGGTTTTACTCTGTAATGCTTCACGCAACCCGTTTATCTGGCACTCTGACACTGTTGGTTCAGCATTTCCGACAAATACCAACTGCACACCCATCCGGGATACCTGACGAGACGCTCTGAGTCCTACTGTAGGCACTTGTGTTGTGTTGTATATTGCAGCGGTAATCCCCTCTGCACGTAACCCACTATCAAAAAGCGAATTTTCGAGCATATAATCGAGCTTGTTTTCATCCAGTGTTGAGACAGAACTTCCATCTGGCGTATCGACATGGATGATTGCTTGGCGGATATTGATACTCTCTACTCCATCTGCCGGAATAAAGCGTAACGCCCACACCAAATTTATCCATGTGGCAAGTGGCATAGAGGTATCCATACTTCCCTGTAGTACCCGAAACAGATTGCCGAATGAAAAAATACTTCGTATAAGCGACACAGTACCATCACCATTACCTAACTCACCGGGGTTTACGTACCACTTGATCGGTATACCAAAAGCATCACTCATGCTCCCAGTCACAAGTGCCCCGTGGTGATTATCGATATCATCAAGCGTGATAAGAGATCGAATGGGATAGTTTCCGTACCCATGTGTTGCAGAAATGACCGTATCTTCTGGTACATCGACAACGATGATGTTATTTTTTGCGGCATTGATAGAAATGATATGGGTAGGGTTACCTGCAATGACAAGTGATTGTCTGTACGGGAACGGTTGCACAAATAAACGAAGAAAAATAACACTACAAATAATACATACCGCGATAAACCCGATCCCCACAAATGCGGGTATCGCGCGATGAGCGCGTCTGGTATGTGCGGCAGAATGACTTCTCATGGCAGGTGTATTAGAACCACTCGCTTACCACTCTTTTTTCCCTTTTTTGATTATCTCCACTTGAGGAAGCTGCCATGAACCACCGGACAGCTGTTTTTGCGCTTTCTTTTCTAAATCCTTTTTTTTCGCTTTCTTTTTATCGCCCTTATAAAATCCGCCAAAATTACCCATATAAAATAAACCTCCTTTAGTTTATCTATTTATTGTAAGCCCAGATCTTCTTCATTTCAAGAAATACTCCATTTTTGATCGCTTCCCGAATGTCTAAAACGAGTGTGTTTATAAAATGAATGTTATGAATAGTGGCGAGACGATACGCCAAAAGTTCCCGCACCCGAAACAAGTGATGCAGGTAGCTTCGAGAAAAGTGGGTACAGGTATAACACCGACAACCGGGCTCAATTGGTTTTGTGTCTTTTTCCCATATTTTTTTGGTGATATCGATCTCATGTTTTTTATTTTTCTTTACATACAACCTACCCATCCGCGCCAGTCGCGTTGGTTGCACACAATCAAAGGTGTCCATGCCATACGCTATCAGTGTAAATATGTCATCAATCTCACCTACTCCCAACAAATGCCGGGGCTTATCTTCTGGTAAATGCGGAGAAACCCATGACAACACATCTCGCATTTCAGTTTTTGTTTCTCCCACCGATACTCCACCAATAGCTATACCATCTACTGCTAGCTCCCGAACAAATTTTGCTGACGCTACCCGCAAATCTTCATATACACTACCCTGTATGACACCATAGAGCGCTTGATACGGCTTATGTCGCTTCTTGTGGGTATTTGCCTGTTTCTGGTGTTCAGAAACGCTCCGAAGAGCCCATCGGTGCGTCCGCTCCATAGATATCTTCGCCTGTTTATGTGTTGCAGGATACGAAGTGCAATCGTCAAACGCGATATGTATATCGCTCCCCAATTGCCATTGCCATTGCATCGATGACTCAGCGGTAAACGTATGCAAACTACCATCCCAATGCGACCGGAATTCCACACCATCCTCGCTAATTTTAACGAGTGAAGGCCTATCTTCACCCCGATCCTGCGGTACATATTTGGGGCGAGCCAACGAAAACACCTGAAACCCTCCGCTATCAGTAATGATTGGCCCCTGCCAGCCCATAAACGCATGCAACCCGCCAAATTTGTTAATGACAGAAAGTCCGGGTCTCAAGTAGGCATGGTAGGTGTTAACAAAAAATAATTGGACACCAAGTGTCTGCAGCTCATCGGGGCTTAGCGACTTCACACTCGCCTGCGTTCCTACAGGTACAAACGCGGGTGTTTCAATAGCGCCATGTGGCGTAGTTATTACTCCCAATCGAGCCCTAGTTTTGGTGTCCTGTTTGCGTACTTTGAAGCTAAATGTCATCCTTGGATTGTACCATACGCCTTAGCCAATCCCGTGTTCTATCTTAAGCCTACTCATTTTTCCTGCCATTTCCTCGGGAGGAACACCGAAGTCATGTAGTAACTTATTTACCACAGTAAGCGCCGCTTCAAATTCAGGCTGAATAACCGTTTGCACCCCGAGAGATTTGAGATGCCGCTGATCTTCCTCATGATGCGTTCGACAAATAATTTTTATCCGGCGGTTTAACGATAATGCATTTCCAATAATCATTTCCTGCGTATGCCTATCGGGGATCGCGATAACCACAGATTTCGCAAGGTCGACCTGCGCATAATCCAAGACATCTTTATCTGCAGGATCTCCATAGACCGTCTGAATACCTGCCCCACGAAGGCTCGCGAGGGTGTGCTGATTATAATCAACCACAAGAAACGGCACGTTGCTCATTTGCAATGCGCGACCGATATACTTTCCTACCCTGCCATAACCGCAAATGACCACGTGATCGCGTATTGGATATCCTTCATCTCGTGGTGTGTCTTCTTCTTTGTCGCGGAATGTTTTTGGAATTCTTTTAAGAAAATTATGCACGAAATAATATGCCTTATGTCCATTACTTATAAGCGGACTGGAAATAAGGATGGTAATAAATGTAACCGCCACAAGCAGCGATGACTGCGGTTCGGAAAGTGCTCCGAGCGCAATCCCCATGCCCGCGATGATAAATCCGAATTCACTTACTTGTGTAAGATATATACCTACCAAAAATGCAGTTTTACGATGGTATCCCAAAAATCGAAGTAAGGTATAAATACTCCCACCTTTCACCACTATCACCGCAAGTGTCATAACAACGATTACTGGAAGCGAAGATACCAAAGATGAAATCGGCAGCGCCATACCAAGCGACACAAAAAATACGACCGCAAATAAATCCCGTAACGGTCTCACTTCAGCAAACACTGCATGATTTTGACTCGTTTCCGCGACAAGAAGTCCCGCTAAAAATGCTCCTAACGATACTGAAAGTCCCACGACGTATGTCAGTAACCCGACCAAAAAGACAATTCCAATAGTGGTAAGGAGAAACAACTCTCTGTTCTTAAAACCCGCAACCGCCCCGAGTAATTTTGGCACCCCTCTGCTGCCTAAGTACAGTACAGCAACTATCAGTATGCCTGCTTTGAGCATCGCAAATGCGATCGCCCCTAACACTGATAGAACTGCTCCTTCACCCGATGAAACAGAAGAAATTGCAGAAAGTAAAATAAGAATAGGAACAACCGCTAAATCCTGCACCACAAGCCAGCCAGTCGAAAGCTCTCCGGGTACCGAATCCAACTCTCCTCGCTCAGATAAAAGTTTCACCACGATCGCAGTAGAAGAAAGCGCGGCTGCACTTGAAAGAAACAATGCAGGGATAAATGGCGTTTTGAGCGCAATAAGCGCCAGCATGACAATAAAAAGCGTTATCACAATTTGTCCGATAGCTGGCCATGCGACAGCATGTAAAATTCGTTTCAGGCGATGGAACGAAAATTCAACACCGAGGGTAAAAAGAAGAAGCGTCACTCCTGCCTCCGCGATCATCGTGATAAGCCGATGATCAAACCCTTGAGGAAACACATTTCCGACCAGTATGCCACCGGCTATATACCCCACAATAGACGGCAACCGCAACTGAACAGCGATAGCTCCTCCGCCCAATGCAGCCGAAAGAAGTAATAAAAATGTGGTTATGAGGGATAGTGAATGCTCCATGTGCAGGAATGTCAGATAATACTGTTCATATCATCCGGCACAGGAGCTTCAATTGCAAGTATTTCATGGGTGTCGGGGTGCGTAAATGAAACCTTATATGCGTGCAGCATAACTCTGGGCGCCCACACGCGATCACTCCTCGCAGTTTTACGACCGGCATACTGCCAGTCACCGACAATCGGATGATTGATATATTTTAGGTGCACCCGTATCTGATGAGTACGTCCAGTTTCCGGGTACAACTCAACTAACGAAATATCGGTTTTATGCGAATTTCCTGTACGCATCACTTTATACTTTGTCACCGCCTCCTTGCCTCCGGGAACAATGCCAAATCGTTCTCTATTCCAGGGCAGCCTGCCTACGGGTGCTCTAATCTCACCTTCTTCGGGAACAAGTCTGCCATGAACAATCGCCATATATGTTTTTTTGACTTCCCGCTCTTTAAACTGTCGTTGCAACTCGACAAAAACGGGAACACTTTTCGCAAGTAGCAAACAACCCGAGGTTTCCTTGTCTATACGGTGCACGATACCTGCCCGTTCGTAAAACGCCTTCTCATCCTCACTTGGAGCTTCACCTAATGCTCCCTCAAGGCGAGGAGCTGCCCAATCTTGTACTGTTTCTCCCTTCACGGATTCAGCATTGTTTACCACGACCCCTGGAGGTTTGTTGATAACAAGAAGAACGTTATCCTCGTAAAGAATAGGTATGTTCACTTTTTCCCCGAGCTACTCGATTTTTTCATCTCGCACTGCAAGCACATTGTAGCAGTCGGGTGGATAGCCAACCGGTCAGTGTCTATCATAGTGCCACACTCGGTACAAAAACCGTATGTGCCATCATTAATTTTTCCTAATGCTAACGCGACATCTTCTGCCTGCTTTTTGAGCTCATCAACCAAAGCTGAAACTCGGTCATGATTACTTTCCTCACTGGCTTCTGTATCGCTCGCTGCGTTGTCTGTCGCTCTACCTGGATCACTGAACGGATCCTGACCAGAAAGCTCTTCTATACGTGCTGCGAGCCTCGCCTGCTCATCGAGAAGGTGTGCTTTTATTTCACTGAGTGTTTCTGCGGGAAACTGATTCATGTAATTTCTTTCCTTTCTCTGTAAAAAAATTTGTGGTTTTTTGTATAAATGGACGAAGCCGCTCCCTGCCGCCGCCCCGCACATACAATACACCAATACATTCAGCAAAAATGCCAATCAAAATCCATTGATTGGCGCTTAACGAACTCCAGTATACACGAGCATCTTTAACAAATTCAAGCAGGAATGCATTTACCGCGTACAAAAGAAAAAACCATATGCCAACGATACCATACGGCCATTTTCGTTTATGCGACACACTCGCGAGCTTTACCATAATAAGCGAGATAAAAATAAGCGATATCATTTCATATAGCTCTACCGGATGTCTCCTCGCTACATCGCTGCCTATCCGAATTCCCCAAGGTAACGTAGTAACTGCACCAAGAGCAGATCCCGTAATAAGCGAACCAGCAAGTACAAGAATAATCGGCAAAGGCAACGCGGTAACTAACGTATCTAATACCAACCCTAGCCGGACTTTGTATTGTCGGCTCAACATGGTAAGTACAGCAAGTCCACCGACCAAACCGGTGAGCCACGATAATCCGGGTGAAACCCACAATGCAGCGACAAGAAGCCATGATTTACCCGCAAAAAGCTCCCAGTGCATAAACACGAAGCCCGCACGTGCCGCGATAAATGCGGCGAGCGTACTATAAAATGTCAGATCAAAAATCCTATCTTCTTCCACTGCAAAATGTCGAAGTCCTCGCCAAAATAGAAATGAAAAAATAAGCCATGCCACCACGATAATGGTGTTGATGACAACAATCCCTCCCTGATCTATTGGAATAATAGTTGGTATCATACGGTTTACGTTATTTTACCTTCGTACTATCAAATCGCCTAATGACCTGTCGATATAGCCCATACAATGTTACCACGAGCCCAAGCAAAAAAAGAACATTCCCTACCCCAATAAGATCAGCAAGCACTCCGCTTACAACAACGGGCAAAATACCTGCGCCACCAACGGACGCGGAGAGAATACCATACACTCTCCCCCGCATATCACCTTGGGCTTCTTTTTGTAATAACGTATTAGAAGGAACATCCAATAAACTATTGGCAACTCCCAAAAGAAAAAATAAACCAAGCGCAATGGTGAGTACCAACGGTCGCGGCATCAGAGAAAACCATACAGTGTTGGCAACTGCAAATAACAAAGAAACCGTAATAAGAATAATCCCTGCAGATACGACCCCTATATTCATCAGTTTTCTATACGGATAGCGATATCCCCGATTACCAACCCATAATGCACCACATAAAATACCCGCGATAGTCGGGCCTACGATAAGAAGTGACGCGTCACGCACGTCTATTTTGAGCACTGTATCGGCAAGTCCCGGCCCAAGTGTA
This sequence comes from Candidatus Gottesmanbacteria bacterium UBA5942, assembly GCA_002430725.1. Classification (GTDB taxonomy): domain Bacteria; phylum Patescibacteriota; class Microgenomatia; order UBA10105; family UBA927; genus UBA927. The sequence continues at coordinate 19,300 of DJCU01000040.1, read as the reverse complement.
CCCAAAAGCACTAACATAATCTGAGTGCCGGTAAGCAGCACGACAGCGTCCCGCAATACGCGAGACCTTGCAACATACTGTATCCCACCTTCCATGTTTGCCAAAAACCGTTTGACGATATAAAAAAAGTCGTAGTGAAAAATTCTGCGAAGTGATTTAATACCCTCACCCTGCGGGGGTATACCAAATACAGAAATCGCCGCAACTATATACAGCGAAAAAAGCAAAAAGTGCGCGCCATCACGACCCAACCATCGAAGCACTGGTCCCGCGCTTATCAAGCCAATTGCCATACTGCTGTAAAACGTAAATGAAAAAAGACTATTTGCGGATACCAAATGAGTTTTGGGGACGAATTGCGGGATGAGCGGCACTTCTGCTGGCATTGTCATCTGATTAATCACCGCATACGCAAATACCAAAAGATACACTGCAGAAACCCGGTCGCCCATCATATAGACGCCGACAATAAGCAGTGCACGGATCACATGAGCCACCAACAACACTGCTCTTCTATCTAATCTATCAACAATCGTTCCCGCCATGACCCCAAAAAGTAATGACGGCAAACCGTATGCTAAAAATAAACCAGATACCGCAACATTACTCCCGGTCGCCCGATAAATAATAAGGGCAAGCAAAAATACTAACATGTTGCTAGAAAGCTGTGAGGCAATTTGCCCTATCCAAAGGCGGCGGAATAATGTGTTGGACAACACATCCAGCACTGGATCCATTTTTTTTGTAAGGTGTGTCACCCTCATACGCAAACACTTCTCTGTTTTGCAACAACAACCATCTTATCATACAATACAATTATGACCGCAACCGCACACGCATTGGTAGCTGGCGCTATTGCCGCACGTTTTACCGATCCCATAACCGCAAGTCTTCTTGCACTCACCTCACACTACATCATGGATAGTATTCCGCATTGGGATTTTGGGACAAATTGGCGCGCACGACCAAAACATAAAACAGGCTTATTTGCCATTATCGAAACAAGCGTTGGATTGGGATTATCATATTATTTCTTTGGACAATATCTCCCGTTCCCGCTTTGGGCGATAACAGTGGTAGCCGGCATATTACCTGACTGGCTGGAAACTCCATGGTATATATTTTTTGCTCATCAAAAAAAGCTCGAACCCGGGAAAAATGCAGGAGCGCTAGAGTGGCTCGCCTTTGCATTTTACAAAGTACCCAATGTATTCCACACAAAAGCACAGCTTCCACTTGGATTAGTCACACAGGTAGCAACGGTGGTATTTTTTCTTCTCCTTCTCCAAAAGTAATTTATCTTTTGATTCGGATGAGGCCCGAACACGGAAGTATCTTGACGCCTTTTTTCTCAAACGCATCAAGGAGCAAGTTCATCCCCAAGCTATCCGAACTCATGTGCCCTGCGATAACTAGGTTAATGTGATATTTCATGGCTTCCTTGCGGTGTTCCTCGGCAGCGTGCATGCCAACAACAGTACCCACGCCTGCCATAGCAAGTTTTTCATAGACAATCGGTGAAGGCTCGGTGCCACCGGTAAATTCTATCGGAGCGACTTTCCCTGCCCGATTGTGCGCGTCACCCGCAAAAATCATAGGGCCTGCTTTGCCTTTCATAGCTTCTTTGTACTCTGGTTCTTTTTTCAACACATCCAATACATCACCTACTGTTTCCGGTTTCGTTTTTTCAAACAACTGCTCCATATACTCATGTACCAAATTGTCGGTTATAGTGTGCATACCCATAAACGCCAATCCCAATAAACGTGCAGCATCGATAGCTTCTGCATGGTTTACTGGAGAAAATCGCCGCTGCACCTCGCGGATTCGATCGTGCATGACTCCTTCGGCAATATTTATCGGAACTCCATACTTCGCCCAAATATCTGCCTGCACATCCATCACTTCATGAAGTGAGGCAAGTGATGCTCCTTCGGGATGGTGTGTGAGCAACAAATCAATACTTTCCCCTTTTTGGTTCAAACGATCAGCAAGCAATACCTCGGCTGCATTGATATCAATGCCTGCCATAATGGAATCTACTTCCATCTCAGGATCACCCAAAAATATTCGTGAGTCCGTATAGGGATTTGTAAGATCTTCGATGTCGTATTCTTCTTTTTTCGATTTCGGCAATTCATCGTAGGCTTTTTTTCTGCGCGCCAAAAGCTTGACGACCCCCTCTTTTCCTCGAGGATCAGACGCTATACCCATGGTGACTGCGAGTGAGTAAATATCTTTTAGTTTCATATATGCAAACTATACCACAACATGGTGCCGAGAAGAGGAGTCGAACCTCCACGAGGGGTTAACCTCACAGGTTTTTGAGACCTGAGCGTCTGCCATTCCGCCACCTCGGCAATATGTATTTATCAATATGCTGTTGCCCCAGTGGCTTTGAGGGGCCACCTCGGCAATATGTATTTATCAATATTGAGCAACAAACTAGTGACTATTATAGCGTAAAAACGCGGCAAGAAGGAATACGTCAGTGAACTGCTGGTGGCATCGAGTCAGTGTGCTTGCGCTCAACTGAGTAAAACCGGATGCGGTCTCCCCGGAATATAAGGTCAATTTCACCCAAAGGTCCGTTACGGTGTTTGGCTATCCGGAGCTTTGTCGCAATTTGCTCACCCCACATACTTTGATCAGTTTCTTCGCGGTACAAAAACATGACAACGTCAGCGTCTTGTTCAATAGAACCAGACTCCCGCAAATCTGATAACTCCGGCACTTTGTTGCCGCGCGCTTCTACTGCACGGGAAAGCTGTGAACACGCAAGTACTGGGATACGAAGTTCGCGAGCAAGATTTTTTAAGTTTTGGGAAATCACCGACACCTCCTGCACGCGGTTATCAAGTTTGCGACCAGGATCACAAAGCTGCAAATAGTCGACAATGATAAGTTTCACTCCATGTTCCACTTGAAGTCTCCGCGCTTTTGTCCGCATCTCGATTATGTTCATGCCGGGCGTATCATCAATAAAAAGTGGTGCTTCAGCAAGCTCCCCCATCGCGTCTGATAATTTTGTAAAATCATCATCAGTAAGTTTGCCAGTTTTGAGACGCCACGCCTCAATATCAGCTTGGCTTACCAATAAACGATCAACTAATTCTTCCTTGCTCATTTCGAGCGAAAAAATACCAGTTGGTATTTTTTCTTTTACCGTAGCATGTTGTGCCATGTTAAGGATCATTGCTGTCTTACCGGTACCTGGTCGGGCGGCAAGAATAATAAGGTTTGCATCCTGCATACCAGCAAGTTTTGTATCTAGCTCAGTAAAGCCAGTCGGTACGCCACGAAGTCCCCCTGCTCGTTTGTGCAATTCATCCAAACGATCAAATGATGCTGCGAGTGCGTCTTTGATTGGGATAAAATCACGCCGCGTGGTGGATTGTGCAATCGCAAATATTTCCATTTCAGCTTCGTTGACGATAGATTGTGATCCTCCCTCGTCTCGAAATGCCATCTCGGTAATTTTTGCCGCGGCCTCCACAAGTTTTCGTTTTGTCGCGTGTTCAACAATAATACGCGCGTACTGTTCCGCGTGCGCGCTGGTCGGTACGACATTTACTAGATCAGCCAAATATGCGGGCCCACCGATATCTTTTATCGCGCCTTTTTGCTTCAGCTGCGCGGCTACCGTCACCACATCTATGGGCTCATGCGTTTCGTAAAGCTCCATCATGGATTCAAATACCAGCCCATTTGACGGGGAATAAAAATGATGCGGGCGCAAAAACTCCGCAACATCGATCATTGTATCTTTATCGATAAGTATCGCCCCGAGTATCGACTGTTCGGCGACATCATCGTGTGGAGGAACTTTAGGACTCGTCATGATGCTTGCAGTACAACCACTTGCTTTTCAGCAGGTAATTTATCCTTGCTCACTGTCAATTTTGGAACTGGGACAACTTCCTCTTTCCCGATTTGTTTGAGAAATGCCGAAACTGGAGCAAGGTCTTTGTTGTACGTATCCGTACCGTAATGCATCGGGATAATAATGCGTGGATCAATATCGGAAATAACCTGCGCTGCTTTTTCTGCATCTATCGTATACACACCACCAACTGGAACAAACAGTACATCCACGCCATCAATCACATCAACATGCGCTGATGAAAGCACATGCCCTAAATCACCCAAATGAGCAAATCGCACGCCATCGAGCTCAATGCGATACATCGTATTGCGCCCTCGCTCTTCCCCATTTTTTTCATCATGAAATGATGCGACTCCAATAACTGATATGCCTTTTATTTCATATTCACCCGGTCCTTGTACGATAAATGGCGAACCACCGACGAGATGAACCGCATTGTGATCGGGATGCGCATGAGAAACCGTTACAACGTCTGCTTCAACATGCTTGGGATACTTAATACCAACCTGTTTTTCATCAAATGGATCAGTGACGAGTGTTGCCTGTTTGCCGCGGAGTTTGAAACTTGCATGACCCAAAGGAAGTATTTCCATAGTAGTTGCATTTTATATCAGATTTAAGTATCCTAAGCAACACCCGACTCGCGTTAACCTGACTATGAGTCGTGACTGGTTTCCCTGCATTATCTATGACGGGAATCCCTGCCCCAATTTTTGCTATTATTTAAAACGAGCGCTGTTCCAAACAATGTATGAATAAAGACGCAATACTTGCGACAGTTATAGGGTTCGGTGTCGGGCTTATCATTGCAGCCCTCGTCTTTTTGGGGCCAACACTCTTTAAAAATTTCCCACAAATCAGATTCCCCGATATCGGAGCTATGATTGCCAAATTCCAAAGCAGCAATAACGCTAATAAACCCACGCCAACTCCAAAAATTGGTGAAACACTCACTATCCAAAGCCCGCTTCCTGACGCGATAGAGCCCCAAAACGAAGCGCTTATCTCGGGAACTGCCCCACCAAACGCATTAATCGTTATAGAAGGTGAAGCGACTGAAAATGTCGTTGTCGCAAACGCTTCAGGGTCATTTGCCGGAAAAATATCGCTGGGCGAAGGAAAAAATGAAATCCAGGTCACAAGCCATCTCAAAGACGCAACACAAACACAATCAGTGACGGTGTATTACACGCCAGAAGATTTCTAATCAATATTTATGAAAAAACAATTATTACTCCTCTCTATCGCTGTCATTACCTTTATCGTACTTCCCATGCACAACGTAGTTGCACAAGACGCGACACCCAGTGCGACCCCAACAGCTGCGAGCGCACAGCTCGAAGAGCTCAAAGTACGTCTCGCAACCAAAGTGGCAGAGCTTCGATCGGTCGTTAAGCGTGCGATGTATGGCACCGTCAAATCTGTGTCGCTTACCTCAGCAACGGTTGAAACGAAAACAAAAGACATAAAAATTGAACTTACCGATGACGTAACCGTTTCTCAGGTGGTGAGTGGTAAGCGAGTAAATCTAGACGCGGAAGATTTGGAGGTTGATGATCCAATCACTGTCTTTGGTACATACGATGAAACATTGGATCTTTTGAAAGCACAGTATATTTTTATTGAAAGTGCTACATCATATACTCGAGTCGCTGGTATTGTCGCGGATGTGGACGATGAAGATTTTGTACTTACCGTAAACGTTTCTGACGGGAGAAGCATATTGGTCGATATAGAACGAACGACCAAAACTTCTGAATGGACAAAAGAAAACGGTGTGGCAAAAAGCGGATTTTCAAAAATTTCTGTAGGTGATACCGTACATGTCACTGGAACTCCCGCAGCCAAAGAAGACAATCGCCTGACAGCGGTACGGATACTCGATCTGGGCAATATCACAGGTTCTGCAGGAACACCGACTACGACAACAGCGGTGACTCCTGCTGCATCGAGTTCGGCTACGCCACGAGCAACTCCCCGACCGACTGCAACACCCACTACTACACCGTAATTTTTGCCCTCTTTATGATGAGTGACACGCTATAATACGTCTCATGCAATCTACGCTACTTTCTGACATAGACGGATTATTTATTACCGACCCAATCAATATCCGCTACCTCACTGGATTTTACGGGGTCAGCCCTGAAGAACGAGAAGCGTATGTGTTGGTTACCGCAAAAACGACCTACGTATTTACGAGCGCTCTCTATCGAGAAACCGCCAGGCAACTTTCCCAAACCCATCAGGAAATTATCGAAGTCAGCTATGATCACCCTATAACCGCAGCGTTATCGGAAATATGCGACAAAACACACATAAAAAAACTAGGGTTTGAAGAAGTGAATTTGACAGTATGGGAACTAAAAACGCTTAAAACATCACTTTCTGACGTGACGTTTATCCCGACACACAGCAGGGTTGAGGCGCTCCGGCAAACAAAGCACACGCATGAATTAGCGAGTATTAAACTCGCAGCATCACTTACTGACCAATGTTTTACCTATATAAAACAACGCATACGCCCCGGAGTGACTGAGGGAAAGCTCGCGTGGGAAATTGAAAGCTTTTTTAATTATCGGGCAGGGGGTAACGCGTTCTCCCCTATTGTGGCATTTAATGAACACAGTGCTATGCCACACTACCACGAACGAGGCAACAATCCTTTACGAAGAGATTCGCTTGTTCTTTTGGATTTTGGCGCAAAGGTAAACGGTTACTGTGCCGATATGACACGCGTGGTATTTCTTGGTGCTCCCAAAGATGAATGGGTCAACGCGTACTCCGCGGTACTGACTGCTAATGAAAAAGCAATACAATTGCTAAAAGATGGCGAACGAAATGGTGCGACACTCGATGCTTCAGCGCGCGAAGTCATAGCAGAGGCAAACCTACCAACATACCCACACTCATTAGGACACGCGGTAGGGCTCCAAATCCACGAAGCTCCTCGTCTTACCGTAAAAAAGGCCGAACGCCTTAAGCCTGAAATGGTCGTCACGATCGAACCGGGTGTGTATATCGAAGGAGCGTATGGCATACGTATCGAAGATCTCATGTATATTAAAGCCAAAGACGGTGAACTTCTTTCCAAAAGCAACAAAAAACTTACTATTCTCTAATTTGACACTACCTCCCCAGTTGTCTATACTACAGGATACTATGAATATCGCACGTGTTACCGTTTGGTACCATACCCACCCACGTCTTGGGCGGGTTTCCATGCGATAAAAGCTATCAAAACGCAAGGAATTGATACCCGCCACAAGGCGGGTTTTTATGTGGTCAGTTAACGAGCAAATTCCAGCAGGTTATTAACAAAAGGAGGTTTTATGAAACTACCAAAAGCGTACGCCACGAACGTACAGAAAAAACGCATCGATATGACCCTGAGCGTCAATCCTCTCGGGTGCTCTCCTCGTGCGCTCCGCGCGCTACGAACTGTGAGTATGAAACAGATACAAACGTACCCCGATCAAATGCCACTTCTCACACGCATAGCAAAAACATTTGGAGTACGCATCAACAACATTCTCTTGGGCGTGGGCTCTGAACAGCTTATTAAGCTTATAAGCAGCGCATTGCTTTCGCGCGGTAGCACTGTGGCTATCGAGTCCGGATCGTTTTTTCTTTTTTCAAAAGAGCCCATACTCGCAGGCGCTACCCCTATGTTTTTTGATTTCGATAATCCACCGAAACCCCGCGAGAGACCGGATATGCTATTTATTGCTAATCCAACGACACCAGGAGGGCTCGACCGAACGAACCGCGACATCCTCAACGTCATCGACACGATAAACCCCAAAATAGCAGTGGTCGATGAGGCAAACGGTGAGTTCAGAAACGATTCACTTATATCCGAACTACCCACACGACCCAATCTCATTGTACTTCGCACGTTTTCGAAAGCGCTTGGCTTGGCTGGCCTGCGGATTGGGATGGCACTTGGA